>DDEP01000196.1:0-10385 GCA_002336465.1 Pedobacter sp. UBA1951 | reverse complement strand
ATAATTAACCAAAACACATAAATAAAACTTTGAAAATGATAAAAAGAACCTTAATCACTGCATTATTACTGGCTACAACAGCTACGCTCAGCTTAGCTCAGCAGCCCGTTCAAATTAAAGGGCAGCTCGATAAAAAATATCCAAGCCCTGTAAAACTATTTAAAATAAGTAACGGGCGTACCGTTGAAATGAGTACCAGTACATTATCTCCAGATAAAAAGTTTGGTTTCTTATTTTACCCTGAATATGAAGGATTGTATGTTATTGGAACAGGAAATGAGTTTGGCCCTGGTGATAACCATGCATTCTACTTTAAACCAGGTGATCAATTAGATGTTACCATCAACGATTCTACTGCCGTTCTTAACGGAAAATTAAATTCTAAAGAAAATACAATTTTAGCACAATGGCGTGCGCTTACTTTACCACTATATCAAAAAGCCGTTAATTTTAGTAGAGTACAAAGTACATTTATTGATTATTTCCCTCAACAGGAAGAAATTGTTGCCAAAGCTAAAAATTTTCTAAATGGCAAAGTATCTGGCAATCCAAAGTTTGATAAGGCCATCAAAAACATCATGCAAATGGATCTGGTTAGCTATGCAACCAATTTCTTGAACACGCCACGCTCTGCTCATCCAAGCGTTGAAGAATACAGCCCTTTTTACGGCACATTAAAAACTCAGGACATTTCAAAAACAACCTCAAAAGTATATAACTATCCTTGGGGTCAGCGTGTATTATCTGCCCTGATCAGTGTAAATATGCGTCAAGATAATAAAGCTTATAAACCAGGTGCAGAAGGTTTATTGATTACACTTTCATATGTACCTAATGATACTTTAAAAGGAGATCTTGTTCTTGAGAATCTAGGTCGTTATAAAAGCTATGACGATTATAAAAAGATTACAGACCAATTTGGAAAATACATCATTACAAAAACCCAGAAAGAAAAAGATAATGCATTGATTTCACCTTTATTAACTTATAAAGCGGGTACTGATGGGCTGCAGTTCACTTATCCTGATAAAAATGGCAAGCAGGTATCATTTGCCAGTTTAAAAGGAAAAGTGGTATTAGTTGATGTGTGGGCTACTTGGTGCGGACCTTGCAGAGCAGAGTTCCCTTTCTTGAAACAATTAGAAAAAGATATGGAAGGCCATCCTGTACAAATCGTAAGTATTTCTACCGATGCTGACAAGGATAAAGATAAATGGTTACAAATGATCAAAGATGAAGGTCTTGGAGGTATGCAGTTATTTGCAGGCGTAAATAACGAATTCTCTAAATATTATAAAGTAAACACTATTCCACGTTTCTTGGTATTTGATAAAAATGGAAAAATTGTAAGTGTTGATTCAGCACGTCCTTCAAATCCAAAACTAAAAGAATTGCTATTGGCCGAAGCTGCAAAATAAGATTCTAAAGAGGGTATCTTCTAGAAGATACCCTCTTAAAATTTCTTTCTTAAACCTAAAACTCATCAAATGAAAACACTGCAAAAATGGTGTATAGCCCTTGCTTTGCCTTTTTTTTACTTCACAGCTAATGCTCAAACAGATAGTATTACCATTAAAGGCCACTTAAATAACATGGACAACCAATCTGTGTGGGTAGCCATCAGAAATGAAAAAGGGGGAGCAAAAAGTTTTAAAACAATTGCCAATCAAGGTAGTTTCTCCCTCAAAGTGCCTAAGCAAGAAGTGCCTGTTCTAGCAAGTGTCTATACTTCGTTAGACCGCAGTTTAAATGCAAAAGTAGGTGATAATAATTATGGTTCTCCAGCTCCAAATCTAGATTTGTTCATCTATAACCAAGACCTTAACATCAAGGGTGATATATGGCTATTACATCTTGCAGAAGTAACTGGTGATGCTGAAAACAATGCTTTGACTGCTTATAAAAAGCTAGTTAATAAATACGAAGAAAGAAACTATACTATTTCTCGAGATTTGTTTGAAGCAAGATACCATCAAAAACCACTTAAAGAAAACGAAGCTCAGTTAGAAAAAGAGTTAAGTGTAGGAAACAATAAAATAAGGGATATTCAAAAAGATTTTGTAAGTAAAAATCACGACGTATTGGCTACAGTATATTTATTAAGCCGTATGCAAAATTACTATACTGCACAGGGCTATCAAGATGTATGGAACACCGTTTCTGATAAATATAAAAATCACGACCTAGCAACGAGCATTAAAAACTATCTAAAGAAAGTAAACAGTACCCCAACTGGTTCTCCAGCTATAAACTTTGAAAGAAAAGATAAAGATGGTAACCTGATTAATCTTGCCAATTACAAAGGACGGGTGGTGCTGCTTGATTTCTGGGGCAGTTGGTGCGGTCCCTGCAGAGCAAGCCACCCCCATCTAAAAGAACTTTATAAAAAATACAAATCAAAAGGCTTTGAGATCATTGCTGTAGCACATGAACGAGCAAATTCAATAGAAGAAGCCAAGAAACCATGGTTAAATGCCATTGCCGAAGATGGGATTAACTGGACCCATATTTTAAATAAAGATGGTATTGAAAAACAGGATATTGTTAAAGATTATAGCATCATAGCTTTCCCTACCAAGATACTTATAGACAAAGAAGGCAAGATATTGTTACGCATATCGGCAAGTGCCACTGACGATATTGACCGTGCCCTCGAAAAAATTTACGGATTTTAAACCACACGCAATGAAACTATATAAATTAGTTTTTACCCTTGTAGCGCTGTGCTTGTTTTTGAGCAGCAGCGCACAACAAGCGGTAACTACTATCCCTTTTGAGATGGTAAATGGCTCCATCGTACTAAAAGTTAAAATCAACAACAGTTCACGTACCCTACGCCTGTTATTTGATACCGGAGCCGATGGAATGGCAGTAAGTAAAGCTTTAGCTGATACAATCGGTCTAAAAATTACTCGCACACAAAAAGCATCTGTAGTGGGTGGCAGTATGGATATATCTGTTTCTGCTGGTAACGATATTACTTTTGACAATGGTTTTGTGCTCAAGAATCAGAGCATTGCTATCTTTAATGAATTATCTAAAGGCTTAGATGGCATTATTGGTAATGCCATGACCTTGCGTTATATCACTAAAGTTGATTTTAATACTTATCAGCTTTCTCTTTATAATTTTGATGATTATCAACCTGAAAAAACAGCAACTGTTGTTCCTTTTTCTAGCTCAAGTGGCATTTTCATTATAGATGGCAATGTTGAACTGCTACCCGGTAAAATCTACACTGGTAAATTTGTATTTGATACAGGTGCCAGTTATAGCCTTATTTGTTTCAGGCCCTTTGTTAAACAAAACAAACTGTTGGTTAGCGGTTTCAAATCAGAATACCAATCAAGCACGGTAAGCATGGGTGTGGCGTCCCCTACTTTTGGCGGACGTGCATCGGCATTTTCATTTACCAATGTACCTGCACTTAAAAACATACCTATTACTTTAATGGCAGGTGGCGGACAAAATGAAAACTGGTCGCCTGGTTTTGACGGTTCCATTGGTATGCGCATCATTACCCGTTACAACTTTACCATTAACCGCAAAAAGAACGAGATTTATTTAACACCAAACCATTCATATGCCTACCCTCACGATTTTATTCTGGGTGGTTACCTGTTAGGCTTCAATCTTTATGGCGAATTACAGGTTTCAGGAAAAACAAGTCCGGCAAATTACGAAAACGGACTGCCTGATGGCACCATTATCACCAGTCTTAATGGCATTAACACTAAACAACTGGTCAAAGACCCTAAAAAACTAGAACAGATCCTACAATTACCTAAAGGCAATGAGATTAAAGCTGAGTATTTAAAGGATGGAAAAACCCAATTATTAAACTTAAATCATTAATAAATCATGAACCGTATTAAATTTCTAATATCGGCATTACTGTTATTTGTTACCAGTTTTTCTTTTGCTCAAGAAGACCTGAAAAGCGTATTGGCTCAGGCTAAAAAGACCAATAAGCTCATTTTTGTAGATTGCTATTTTACAGGTTGCATTCCATGCGAAGAGATGGATAGAGACGTATTTCCTAATCCTGTAGTAAGTAAAGCCATAGATAAGGATTTCATTTTATTGAAAGTAAATATTTTTAAAGATAAACTGGGAGATACACTTAAAGTACAGCATATCCTAAATGGTTTCCCAACCTTTTTGGTACTTAATGCAGATGGTCGCCTGATTATGAATACTTCTGGTTTTAAAGACCCAGGAGATTTGGTATCCCTGTTAAAAACAGCTAAAGAAAATGCAGTTAACAATAAGTACTTAGACGGTTATTCTACTATTTACAAAGAAAGCGATTACCCTGCCTTATATGTAAATTTTGCGCTTACACGTAAAGGCTTAACTGCCCAAACACTGGATGACTACGCCAATGGCATTACCGATTTCAAAGCAAAAAATGCTTTGATGCCTTTTCTGATTGCCAGAACAGCCAATGAAAAAGTAGCCGATTTAGTCATTAAAGATTACCAGACTTATGCCAACCTGTACGGAACTGATGTATTACAACCAGTAGTTGACAAAGCATTGCTTACTGCATTGGACAAATCGATGAAGAATGACAATTCTGAGCAAGCTTTTAATCAATTCTTGAGTCAGCACAAAAAATATTTCCCAGCAAACAGTTGGAAAATTAACCTGCAAACTTTAGGCGAATCTTATTTCTTGAGACAGAAAAAAGATACTGTAGGTTATTTAAATTTTGCCATTGCCAACCCAGTGCTCTATACTTTTCATTTTAGTGCATTATATAGCACTATTTCAGGAAAAAAAGGTTTTACACCTCAAATCACAAACTTATTCTGCAAATGGGCTGATGCAATTATTACAGCCGAATCGAGCCTGGAACTTATTAAAACTGCTGCTGCTGTAAATAAAAGAGCTGGCAATATGGCTGGCTATAAGAAATTTATACTAATGGCCATAGACAAATGCAAGAAATACCAAATGTCATTTAAAGATTTAGAAGATATGCTGGCAACAGCAAAATAATATAAAGAAATCCAGCGATGGATGTCGCTGTTTAATTTAGTTCACCTACAACTATAAAAAGAGCCGGTAAATACCGGCTCTTTTAATTTATATCTACGGTCACTTCACATTAAAGTTTCTTTAACAACTCCTGTGCCTTTTCATATTTAGCGGTTCCTGCTGGTATTTTCTCTAACCACAGTTTACAATTTGCCTTATCGTCATTCTTCAGATAACTTAAAGCAATTGTATAAGCTGCATCAAACTTGTAAACAGAATTACCTGCTGCCAGTTTTTCCAATATTTCTCTGGCTTTAACTGATTGGTTAAGGGCAGCTAGTGAAGAACCGTAATAAAATGCCGTTAATGCATTTTCATTATCTTTTTTGTACAACTCGGCTAAAATAACGGCAGCTTTCTCAAATTCTTGACGATTATAAAAAGTTGCAGCTTGATCTAATTCAGAAGTAGGCGCTTGCCCACGCTCGGTAACCAACATCTTGTTATCATTTGCATACTGTTTATACAAATCATTATTCCACGGTGCCCATATAAATAATCCTATAATGAGTACAGCCGCTACAGATATCCATTTCATATAAGGTTTTAAAGAAATAACCTTATTGTTTATTGGCTTATCTATAGTAAAATGTTGTTTATTAAACTGTTTCAAAGTGACCTTGAGCTGATCACGCTGCTGGTCATCAGCAAAATGCATTTTCAGGTTTTCTTCCACACGTTTATAATCTGCTAAACATTGTTGCAGCTCGGTATCCGTAAGCAGTCTTTCTTCAAACTGTTTGCTTTCAGCTTGATCTAAATCGCCTTCCACATATCGCGCTGTCAATAAAATTTTGTCCTCAGTCATGATTTTTACCTATTAACTTTATAAGACCAGACATACATTCCGATTTCTTTTTTCTCAAATATCCATAAGTAACGCCTAAAATTTCCGCTACCTTTTCCTGTGCTTCACCTTTCATGCTCCATTTCAAGATTTCTTTGCAACGTTCGCCCAATTGAGCAAATGCTTTTAAGAATATGCTAGCCTGTTCTTGTTGTAAGGCCAGTTGTTCTGCTTGTTCAAATGTATCCTCGCCAATATGTAATAAATCGTCATCGGTTTTTGTTACCGGTAAAACAGCTCTTTTTTTCAATTCATTTAACCACTTGCGCTTACATATCAATAAAAGAAAGGGCTCAAACGGACAAGTAAGCTCCAGATTCTTGTATTTAGCCTGATTGTACACATCTACCAAAGCCTCCTGTAAAATATCTGCAGCATCATCGGCACTACCATTATTAAAGGTAACAAACGACTTAACCTTTGCAGCGCATTTCTTATAAATCTCATTAATCACTAATGTATCATTATGGAGCAATGCAGTAATATACTTTTGATCTTCATGTATTTTCTTTGCCATACCTATCAGCTAAACTCAATAAGCTCCTTCTAAATTAGTTTTTTACCTCTTTCAAAAAAAATTAAAATTTCATGGGTAACATTTTTCAACCTTCATTGATATATCTGCAAAAGCAAAAGGCGACCGCTGAAAAGCCTGAAAAGAGTAAGCAGAATTAAATTTAGAAATCATGAAAAAGTTAAACCTGAACTATGCACTTGTAATCATATTAATTTTATTTTCTGCAGCCTGTAAAAAAGATAAAGGCGGCAATACAAATTCGGCTTATGATGCCAAAGAATTTACCGCATTATTTGGTCCTAAAGTACAAACCATACAAATAGATGCAAGCACTAACAACACATTTACCTTAAAAGGAGGTACAAAGATTACCATACCCGGTGGAATTTTCAGAAAGAACGGTGTTACGGTTACAGGTACCGTTACCATTAGCGCACGTGAATTTTTAGACCGTAGCTCTATCTTATTTGGCGGGGCTAATACCAACCATATTAGTGGAGCACCTCTCCATTCAGACGGCTTCATCTACTTAAATGCCAGCGTTAACGGTGCAAGCGTAGATAAAAGGCCTGATCAGTTCATCTCAGTTTCCATTCCAGCAAAAAGAACAGGCATTACCCAAATTTGGGAAGGAGCTGAAAATGTGAACAACGATAACCAGTTTGCATGGCAAGCACCTCTTAAAAATCCTAATGGCGCTGGTATTCGTATGGAATCGAACGCTGTTCAAGGATTTTACAATTTTGACATGGGCAATTTGGGGTGGATCAACTGCGATGTGTTCTACTCGTACACAAACCCTAAAACTACTGTAAAAGTTAATTTGGTAAATAATCCTGGCCGATTAGCATCTTTTATGGGGTTGGACGGAGAGACATTTGTGTACTTCTGTGCAAAAGGCAGCAATGTAGTAGCCCAGTTATATACTGCCGAAGGGCCTAATGCTGTTAAAAGTTATGATGATATGATGCCGATTGGAGCAGAAGGCAAATACATTTCATTTTCCATAAAAGGTGGAAAATATTATATGGCTGTACAGGAAAGCACGATTACGGCTAACCAAATGGTTACGCTCAACTTAACCGAAGTAAGCGAGCAACAAATACAAGATGTAATCACTTCTTTGAATAATTATTAAGCAATCTCCCAAAAATTCAGCAATAAAGATGGAGCCTTAATTGGCTTCGTCTTTTTTTGGCTGGAAAAGGGTCTGTTTTAACACTTGTTATGGTTAAATTTATTTATTTTTATTGAGTATGAGAACGGTATTATTTACTTTATTTATCTGCTTGGCCTTAGCAAAAGCTACAGCCCAAACACCTATCGCTATTCCTGCAACAGATACTGTTCCACCTAAAATTACCACTATAACAGAAAACGGAGCCATAAAATTTAATGCAGAGCTAAGGCCTCTACGCCCTATTGCCGGTGCGCCAGCACCTTTTTATACTTATTTTTGGGAATTTGGAGATGGTGGTTTTAGTTTCGAAGAAAGTCCTTCTCATATTTTTAAAACTCTGGATTCTGTTAAAGTACGTTTGTTCGCTACCAATAATTACGATGATGGCAAACGTCCTCCCACCCGTCCAAAACCAATAAAACCTGTCGGCAATAAACCGCTTATGGCATCAAACACCACGCAATCGGGTTTCTTTAAAATGGGAGGCAGCACCGAACTAAAAAGCAATTGTATGCCTAAACCCGGCGATGAAATGATGTTGGTTTTAGGTTACCGCAATAAAGCCGAAAACGGTATTCAAAACTTAAACGGCACTTTGGCTATCCTCTATAACGACAAAGAATTTAGCAGCAATAATTTTATCTTGGAAGAAGCCAGAACTTACAACCAAGAAAAGAAATCAGACCTCAATCCGCTTATTAATACGGCTTTTGTGCCTTCACAGAAAAACAACCGCGAACCTGTTTACTATGCTTCAACCCAGCCTTATCTGCCTTCAGATAAAGTTGAAAAAATTTTGCTCAAAGAAAAATTAAAGGATTTCAGGGATGTACAAGGATGGCGCTTTGAAAATCTCAAAACCAATGAAGAACGCTTTGTTTTTTTGCAATTTAAAACCACTCCCGAAATGTTGAAAGATACCAATGCCGTAGTACGATTATCTGGAGCTTTTATACCCGATCATCCTCTGCTCGAAACAGAGTTCTTTACCATTGAACTGCAAATTGTTGCTTCACATGATCCCAATAAGATGGTGCTACGCAAAAGCAGGTTAAATTATCGTTTTACCAGCAAGAACCGTGAACTTACTTACAAAGTAAGATTTCAAAACACGGGCAAAGGTCCAGCAAAAAAAATTGATGTAGGTGTGAGCATTTCTCCGGTTTTTGACTCTTCAACCTTAAAGGTTACCAAGACAAAACCAGAAGTAATCAATTGCGACTCTGCCTATGCCAATCAGAGCTGTCTGCAAACCCTTTTTAAAGCAGATAGTGTGCATTTTGTATTCAATAACATTTACTTACCGGGTATGCAGCAAAAGGGCGTTAAGGATGCTGATTCTACCATGGGGTTTGTAGAATACAAGATCAGATTCAAAGAAAAGCCCGAGAAGCTTCCCATTAAAAGTGGTGCGGCTATCGTATTTGATAAAAATGAGCCTATTTATACCAACAGAGCTGTAGCCCGTTTCAAAATGGGTTTATCGCCTGGCTTTATTATAGGTTATGGCTTCCCTTTTGGAAATCAAGATGTAGCATACCTCGATACCAAGAATATCACCATCGGAGCAACTTTGTCTCCTTATGCTTCGCACCGTTACTATTGGCAGGCAGAAGCCTTTTTAACAAGCTACCAGAAAAACACCTACCCCGCCGCTGTTGAAAACAGCAGGAAAGATACAGTGATCAATAATGTAGGCTATGTTATTGCAGATAAACAGCTTTTCAAAACCAGCAAAGTATTAACCCTTAATGCGGTTCCATTACAACTGCGTTATAACCTCAATAAATATATTGCAGTTGGTGCTGGCGCATTTGTAACCTTAGACCTTTATCATAAAACAGCTAACGAGTTGCGCTATTTACTAAGGACTATAAATGCACAGGGAACAATTACCGAAGTAAATCTAAATAGGGATGCAGAGCCTGTAAATCAGCATTTTTCAGATATCAGGGCTTCCGCATTTGCAGATGTTCAATTTGGCCTTGTAAGAGTAGGTCCTGCCTTAGGCTGCCGCTACATTTATGACCCAGTAAATCGAAAAAACAATCTTATGACCTATTTGGCCTGGAAATTCTGATCATAGCCGAGATTACAGTCTAATTCTTTATTTTAGCATTAATGCGTATCATAAAGTTAATTAGCTTACTGGTTCTGTTATACTGTTCAACAACATTTGCACAGTCAGGCTTGGTTACGCAAAAACTCAAAGTATTTAGAACAGCAGATAATCTTAGCGAATGGGTTTACGAAAGATTAGCCTATGTAAATGAAGATCCTGTAAACAGGATAGATTTTCTTGTTCAAACCCATCAGCAAGCATGGCGCAAACCCAAAAATGATGACGAATATTATGCTTGGCTTAATCTTTTGAGCACCGAAGGTTATATCTATCTGCTAAATGCAGATATCTTAGGTTCAATTGCTGCATATGAAAAAGCCTTTAAATATTATCGTGATCACAAAATCCTTACCTACGATATATTTGAATATGTGCTCAAACCGCTTACCAATAATTATACCCGTTTAGGCGATTATGATAAAGCACTTTACCTTCTGCAAATATCCATCGATTATTTAAAACAGGATCCCACATCAATCAATATCAGGGCTGGTTTATACGGCAATATGGCTATCTGTTACCGTTCAATGGGCAATTTATCTCTAGCTAGGCAAATGGTAAATAATGGGCTTCAATTGATCAAAAACAATCGGGATGCACTTTTAATGCTAAAGAACATACAGGCAGATATCTTATTCGAAAATAATGAACTCACGGAAGCTGCCCATATTATAGC
>DDEP01000248.1:376-11644 GCA_002336465.1 Pedobacter sp. UBA1951 | reverse complement strand
CTTCTGTTGCAGGACAGGGTGTTGTATATGAAGTATTGCAGATGAGTTATCTCAAAGGTTATTATACCGGAGGAACGATTCATTTTGTAATTAATAACCAGATTGGTTTTACCACCAATTATAAAGATGCCCGTTCAAGTACTTATTGTACAGATATTGCTAAAGTTACACTTTCACCTGTTTTTCACGTAAACGGAGATGATGTTGAAGCTTTGGTGTATGCCATTAATTTAGCAATGGAATACCGTCAGAAATATAGAAATGACGTATTCATCGATATTTTATGCTACCGTCGTTATGGCCATAATGAGTCTGATGAACCGAAATTCACGCAGCCATTGTTATACAAAGCCATAGAAAAACATCCAAACCCTTTAAAAATTTACGTAGATCAGTTAATTAAAGAAGGTAAGTTAGATGCAGATGGCGCTAAAAATTTAGAGAAAGAATTTAAAGCTCATTTACAGAAATGTTTGGATGAAGCTAAAGAATATTCGGCTAGTTTAAATGATGTTAAATTTGGTGGTGCTTGGGCTGATATGCGATTGGCAACAGCTAAAGACTTTGATAAATCACCAGATACTTCGGTTAAGAAAAGCACGTTGCTTGAAATAGCTAAGCGCATTGCTACGCTTCCAAGTAACAAGAAGTTCTTTAGAAAAATTGAAAAATTATTTGAAGAACGTCTTAAAATGGCTACTTCAACTCATGTTTTTGACTGGGCTATGGGAGAGCAACTGGCATATGGTACCTTACTTTCAGAAGGTAAACGTGTGCGGGTTAGCGGACAAGATGTAAAACGGGGTACTTTCTCACACCGTCATGCGGTATTAACTTTAGAAGATTCAGAAGAAGAATATACACCATTAAACCATATTTCAGATCAACAGGCACCTTTTGATATTTACAATTCGCACCTGTCTGAGTANNGCGCAAATTGTGGTAGATCAGTATGTAGCCAGTGCCGAAACCAAATGGCAAAGAGAAAACGGCTTGGTAATGTTGTTACCTCACGGTTATGAAGGTCAGGGACCAGAACACTCATCGGCACGTATAGAGCGTTTTATGGAACTTTGTGCAGATTACAATATGCAGATTACCAATTGTACAACACCTGCAAACTTTTTCCATGCTTTACGCCGTCAATTTAAACGCGATTTCCGTAAACCTTTGGTTGTGTTTAGTCCTAAGAGTTTATTACGTCACCCACTTTGTGTAAGTCCGCTTGAAGAATTTACCAGCGGTGGTTTTAGAGAAGTGATAGATGATGTGAATGTTAAAACAGCAAAAGTAAAACGTGTAGTTTTCTGTTCTGGTAAAATCTATTACGACTTACTTGAAGCACAAAAGAACAATCAAAGCGAAGATGTAGCTTTAGTAAGAGTTGAGCAGTTATATCCAACCCCGGTTGCGCAAATGGAAGCGGTATATAAAAAATATACAAATGCTCAGGATGTGGTTTGGGTACAAGAAGAACCTGAGAACATGGGGGCATGGCCTTATTTGCTACGCAGATTAAGAAAAACAGGTTTATCAGATATCGACGTAATTTCAAGAAAAGAAAGCAGTAGCACAGCAACAGGTTATGCTAAACAGCATGCTACACAGCAGGCTTATATTATTTCAACAACTTTTGAAATTCCTGTAAACAACGATATTAAAAAAACAGTAGCAAAAGCAACTAAAAAAACAGTAAATATAGATTAGTATAATTAGTTAGGATTTGTTTCCGGGTTAATAGATTATACGCGAACAAGACATACTTTAAAATTATGAGTTTAGAAATAAAAGTTCCGGCGGTAGGAGAGTCAATTACCGAGGTAGTATTATCAAGATGGGTTAAAAATGATGGCGATTTTGTTGAAATGGACGAGATTATTGCTGAATTAGAATCTGATAAAGCTACATTTGAATTAACTGCAGAAAAAGCAGGAACTTTAAAAATTGTTGCTCAAGAAGGAGATACATTAGAAATTGGTGCGGTAGTTTGTACCATAGAAGAGGGTGGAGCAGCTCCTGCAGCTAAAGAAGCTGCAGCAGAAAAGCCGGCAGAGGTTAAAGCTGAAGCCTCAGCTCAGGCTCCTGTTGCTGAGAAATCAGGTGAGAACTATGCTACAGGTACACCATCGCCGGCAGCAGCTAAGATTTTGGCAGAAAAAGGAGTTGATACGGGTAGCGTAAAAGGTACCGGTGTTGACGGTCGTATTACTAAGGCTGATGCCATGAAAGCAGAAGCAGGTAAAGCACCAGCTAAAGCAGAAGCACCTAAAGCAGCAGCGCAACCGGTATCTGCAATGACAGGTTCTCGCGATGAGCGCAGAGAAAAAATGTCGCCTTTAAGAAAAACAGTTGCTAAACGTTTGGTTGCTGTTAAAGCAGAAACAGCTATGTTAACTACGTTTAATGAGGTTAACATGAAGCCAATTATGGATCTTCGTTCTAAATATAAAGATCAGTTTAAAGAAAAATACGGTGTTGGTTTAGGGTTCATGAGTTTCTTTACCAAAGCCGTAACAGAAGCTTTAAAAGATTTTCCTGCGGTTAATGCACGTATAGAAGGAGAAGAAATTGTTTATAACAACTTTGCAGATGTTTCTATCGCTGTATCTGCACCAAAAGGATTGGTGGTTCCAGTAATCAGAAATGCAGAAAGCAAATCTTTAGCTGAGTTAGAGAAATCAGTTTTAGAATTGGCCTTAAAAGCACGCGAAAATAAACTGACAATCGAAGAGATGACAGGTGGAACATTCACCATCACCAACGGAGGTGTATTTGGTTCAATGATGTCAACCCCAATCATTAACTCGCCACAATCAGCTATCTTAGGTATGCACAATATTGTAGAGCGTCCAGTAGCAGAAAAAGGAGAAGTGGTGATCAGACCAATGATGTATATCGCTTTATCATACGACCACAGAATTATCGACGGACGCGAATCTGTTGGCTTCTTGGTTAGGGTTAAACAATTATTGGAAGACCCAGCTAGATTGTTGTTGGGCGTATAAAAATAATTTTATTTTTTCTTAAGAAGGTTGTCTTAAACCAAATCGGTTTAAGACAACTTTTTTTTATGACCGGTTATTTATGAAGAAAATTTACTTTTCATTAGTGCTTTCATTGGCTGCTCTATGTGGTTTTGCACAAAATGTTAACCAAAATGCAGGTTGGCTAATGTTCTTGAACAGCACTAAAATAAATGATAAATGGGGGTTGCATTTTGATTTTCAAATGCAGTCGGCAGATAACTGGGAATATGTGCGACGTATTTTGGTAAGGCCGGGCATTACCTATTTTATCAATAAAAACCACAGAGTAACGGCAGGGTATTTATACAATCCTGCTTACAATAGGTTAATTGGCGGATCTAAATACACATTAACCGAAAATACCATTTGGGAACAATATCTGATTACCCATAAATTACATGCTGCGGCTATTACGCATAGATTCAGATTAGAACAACGATTTATGGAGCGTTATAAGGAAGATGATTTTTTTATGCAGCGTTTTAGGTATTTCTTTAGAGCAGTACAGCCTTTGAAAAAAAGCAATGGCTCATTTGATCAAGGTATATATGCTGCGCTACAGAACGAGGTGTTTTTTAACGTTCAGCACAAAGAAGAGGGGAATGGTCGCTTATTTGACCAAAATAGGATTTTTATAGCTTTAGGCTATCGTTTGTCGCCTAAAGTTGATATGGAAACGGGTTACCTTAATCAGTATCTAAAAGGTAGTTCAAATGTGGTGCACAATCATGTTGCTCAGCTAAGTATAAATACTCGTTTCTAAAATTTTTAAGTGTAACGTTTACGCAAAGTCATAAAAACTCATTTTTAAGAATAGAACGTCTCTATTTTGCAAATTTGTGCGATGAAAAGAACGTTCATGTTGTTAATGGTGTTGATCTTTGGTAGAAAGATCCATGCACAGGAAGCCCCTCAAAATAAAAAAATAGGCAAAAGCATTTTTAATAAAGAAAGCACAAGAGATTTTTCGAGAAAAGGTAACTGGTACGTACACTGGGGATGGAATTTTTCTTGGTATGATAAAAGTGATATCACTTTTAAAGGACCGGGTTACGATTTTACCTTAAAGAATGTAAGCGCCAAAGACAGGCCATCTAAACTTAGCTCAGACTATATTAATCCTATGGAACTGACCACACCTCAATTCGATTTCAGGTTTGGTTATTTCATCAATGATACTTACAGTATTTCATTAGGATGGGATCATATGAAATATGTAATGAATATCCCTCAAAAAGTAGTAATAGATGGGCATATAGACCCTATGGTTTCTGATCCGCAGATTTCAACCGGTAAATATGCGGGGGTTTACCATGACCAAGAAATTACCGTTCAACCCGAGATGTTAACTTTTGAACATACAGACGGGTTAAATTACGTAAGTGCAGAACTGGAACGTTATGATGATATATGGGTTGCCAGAAACAAAAAGCAAATGCTTACCATGGAAACAGGTGCCGGATTGGGCTTTGTTATTCCACGATCTGATGTGAGGTTTTTTGGCGTAGGAGAGAATAACTTCTGGAATTTTGCAGGATATGGGATCTCTGTAAAAGCAGGCTTAAAATTTAATGTAACTAAAAAACTGTATTTCCAGAATGTAACCAAGGCTGGTTTCATAGACCTCGATAAAATTCATACTACAGGGCGTAATAGCATTGATGGTGCTCAACAAACTATTCGTTTTCTAGAGAATTATACTGCTATCGGTTTTCAGTTTTAATGAGATAGTGCAAAATAAAAAGAGGATGTCTAAAAAGTAAGCTTCCGTATCAAGTACGGAATGACGCAAGTTCTTTAGACATCCTCTTTTAACTGTAAAACCTATTAAAATCTATCAGGTGTTTTGTGTCAAATACATTATTGACATTAAACTTTGTGTGTATTCAAGCATTAAATTCTTCTTACTTTACCGCTACCAAATGTTTTTTGTGTAATACTGGCGTTCCCTTTATAATTTACATTGCCAGAACCACTAATTAAGGCATCAATGTTACCGTTGGTAGTTACATTAATATTACCTGATCCGCTGATAACGGTAGATAAACTGCCTACTTCAAACCCCGATTTAGGTAATGAGCCCGAACCGCTTAAAGTAACAGATGCTTCATCTGCCTTGCCAGTTAAATTTAGAATTCCTGAGCCACTTACTACAGCGTTCAGTTTGTTCACATTAACTTTTACGTTCATATTGCCCGAACCACTCAATGTAGCATTTAATGCATTTTCGTTGATGGTTCCATTAACAGTAATGCTACCATCGCCACTCATCACTAAATTTCTGATCTTTTTAGCGGTTATATAAGCAATAATCTTTTTGCCTTGGTATTTCCTTGTCCAGCTTGTCCAACTGATCTGTGGTCTAATAATCAGTGTAGAACCTTTAACTTCACTTACCAGCGTTGATATGGCTTCTTGGTCACCTTCAAATCTTAGACTTTCAGAATTACCTAAGGTAATCACAACTTGTAAAGGACCACCAGAGGCAACGCCTTCAAAGTTTTTTACTTTTCTTTCGTCACCCGAAGCACTCTGGGTAAATTTTGTATTAAGAGACAATGCAGAAACATGGTAGCTAGAAAAAGCCAATCCCATAGCAATTGCCGATATCCATAATGGTTTTAAAGACTTACGTATCATAATTCGGTTTTTTCTATAAGACGATTTTCCTATCTGAAATGTTGCATGAATAAAAAAAATTATTCGGCCTTTTTGATATTAATGTAAAAATTAGGTTCTGCCTTAAAATTATCATTGGTAACAGATGGATCAATAGCAATAGATTTCCATTCGTTGGTTGGATATATCAGGCTGTAAGCCCCATCTTTCAATGAAACCTTAACTGGCATATCAAAACCACTAACATCGGTTATCCAGCGATAAGTTAATTTACCATTATTGATTTTGTATTCCAATGTAGGAATTTTGCTGTGGCGTAAGTATTGGTCAAATACTTTATCGAGTTTTAAACCACTTTTTTGGGCAATATAATCTTCAATCTGTTTGGTGGTTACGGTCTGGTGATAAAAAGTCGAATTTAATCCTCTTAAGATCTGTCTGAATTTTTCATCGTCATTAACCAACTGTCTTATGGTATGAATAATATTAGATCCTTTATTATACATATCTTGAGAACCTTCTTGGTTCACATTGTAAGGTCCAATGAGTGGTTCACGGTTTCTAATGCCGCCTCTTAATCCAATTACGTATTCATTACCTGCTTTTTTGCCCTGTGTATAATCCACAAATAAAGTTTCAGAGTAATCGGTAAAGCCTTCATGTACCCACATATCGGCAATATCTTTAGAAGTGATATTGTTGCCAAACCATTCATGCCCAGATTCATGAACAATGATATAATCCCAGCTTAAACCGTGGCCGGTTTTGCTAAGATCTCCACCTCGGTAACCTTTTTTGAATTCATTGCCATAAGCAACGGCACTTTGGTGTTCCATGCCTAAATGCGGAGCCTGTACCAGTTTATAACCATCTTTATACCATGGATACGGGCCAAACCAATATTCAAATGCTTTTAGCATTGTTTTCACATCAGCATCCCAATGCGGGCGGGCTTTTGCACTATCTTCTTTTAGCGACCAAAAATCAAGGCTTAATTTTCCTTTTTCACCATCGTAGGTATCTGTCCAATGTGCATATTTTCCAATATAAAATGCAACGTTATAATTGTTGATAGGATTAGATACAAACCAATTGGCTTGTTTATAGCCATCTTTTTGTGGCTTTATAGAACGTAAGCGGCCGTTGGCTATGATATCAAGATCTTTAGGCGCACTTATACTGATCAACATGCTATCCACTTCATCACTTTGATGATCTTTGTTAGGCCACCATACGCTTGCCCCTAAACCTTGGCAGGCAACAGATACGAAAGGATTACCCGATTTATCTTTTTTGAAAATAAAACCTCCATCCCATGGCGGGTTCTTGGCAACTCGTGGTTTACCACTATAAAAAACGGTAAAATTATCTTTCTTTCCTTTTTTTAAGGTAGAAGGAAAGGTTACAAAAACAGCATTGGCTTCACGGGTAAAAGGAACAGATTTGCCTTTATATTCTACTTTTTCTACTTGAAGGTTCTCAAAAAGATCAAATTGTAATTTATTAAAATCTTGCGTAGCGGTAAAAACGAATAGGTTAGAACCACTTACAGATTGGTTATCTATATCTATTTTCACGTCTAGGTGGTAGTAATTGATATCGTAGCAGGTACGTAAAGGAGTGAGCATTCCTCTTAAAGTATCAGCTTTTGTAAATTGCCTATCCCCTCTTAAAAGCTGGGCATTGGCCTGGAACGAAAGCATTAATACGAAAGCTAATGCTATGGTTAAACAAGTTTTCTTCATTGAGTGTTATTATGGTTTTAGAATTGGTAATACAATATATGAGGTGTTTTGGTCGTCATGGTAAATTTTATGCGTGGCTTTTTGAAAATCAGATGGTTGTGCTTCATAAATATTCATGAATTTTTGTGGGTTTCTATCGGCCAATGGGAACCATGAGTTTTGAATTTGGATCATTATTCTGTGTCCTTTTTTAAAGGTATGACCTACATCGGGTAAAGCATAATTTACTTTGGTTGGTGTATTAGGTGTAAAAGGCTCTGGTTTTTCGAAACTGTTACGGTATTTACCTCTTAAAATTTCACCTCTTACCAACATTTGGTAACCACCCATAATTAAATTCTTAGGGTTGGGTTTAGGATTAGGTGTGTTTTCAGGAAGTACATCGATGAGTTTTACCACATAATCTGCATCAGTACCTGTAGTAGCCACAATTAAGTTAGCAATAATAGGTCCGGTAAGGGTAATATCTTCTTGCAAAACATCGGTTTGATACACCATTACATCCGGGCGTTGGGCAGCAAAACGTTGATCGTCTATCATATATTCTCTTGATCGGTTTTCATATATCCCCGCTTGAAAAGGAACAGGTTTAGCAGGGTCACTCACATATTCGTCAAAGCTGTTTTTAGCTGAAGGTTTTTCAAAAGAAAGCTTTCCATTAGGCCATAAGTAAAGATTTTTGTTTTCAGCTTCTTTAGGAGGCCAAGTGTCGAATTTTTTCCATTGATTACTTCCTGAGATAAATATATTGGCTTCTGCTGCATTGAAACTGCCTTCATCTTTTAAGTAAAACTTAAAGAAAGGAAGTTCTAGATTTTCCTGATAATACAAACTGGTTGGTGTTCCAAAATTAATATCGCCAAAGCTGCTACCTTCACCTCTTACCCAACCGCCATGGAACCATGGGCCAGCAACTAGAATGTTATTTGCTCCCGGGTTTTGTTTCTCAATGCTTTTATAAGTTGTAAAAGCACCATAGGCATCTTCTGCATCAAAAAAGCCACCTACCGTCATTACGGCGGGTTTAATATTGGTTAAGTGTTTGGTAATCTGTCTGGCTTGCCAGAATGTATCTAAATCAGCATGTTTAAATAGATTGTTCCAGAATTTTATGCTATCTGCAAAATATTTATCTTTCAAATTTTTTATAGAACCTGCCTGTAAATAGAATTGGTAAGTATCTTTTATTGGGAATTTGAAAGGTTTAGGTCCTTGATCAGGCGTAATTGGTTTTGGACGTGGAACTCCAAAAGAACTCATAAACTTGAACGCATCCATTAAAAATAATGCTCCGCCATGATGAAAATCGTCGCCAATAAACCAGTCGGTAACCGGAGCTTGAGGCGATACGGCTTTAAGTGCAGGGTGCGCGTTAGGCAAAGAAGTAGTTGAGTAGAAGCCAGGGTACGAAATTCCATATATACCGGCTTTTCCGTTATTGTTTTTGATATTTTTTACTAACCAATCAATAGTATCGAATGTATCGGTGCTTTCGTCTATTGCTTTTTTTCCTTTCTGGGTGGTTTGAGGCCTCACATCTTCAAAGGTACCTTCGCTCATCCAACGCCCTCTTACATCCTGATAAACAAAGATGAAACCTTCGCGCATCATGGCTGGAAAATTACCCAACGATTTTTTGTACTCGTTTTCGCCATAAGGAGCAACGGTGTAAGGCGTACGGTTAATTAAGAAAGGGTATTTCTTGCCTTGGTCTTTAGGGATGTAGATAGAGGTAAATAGCTTCACCCCATCACGCATTGGGATTAAACGCTCTATTTTGGTGTAATTATCTCTTACATACGCCGAGTCTGTTTGCTGAGCATATGCTGAAATGGATAAAACAATAAAGGAAATAAAGAGAAGAGACTTGAGTAATTTCATGATCAATAATAATTGTTAGTCTAAATATAGGCAATATCAATAAAGTTAAAAGTAAAAGCTTTGTTAAGTGAATAGGGCAAAACAAAAAAGCTTGGCAATTGCCAAGCTTAATCTTACTTATTTCTATTGCTGATGTATCTGTAAATCTTATAGATGAAGAATGCTATAAATAGGAGTAGTACAAGGCCAAATATATTCCAAAGAAACAGAGGCCATTCAAATAATGTTGTTTCCATGATGATTTTTACATTTTAGATAAGTCCATTTAGTCTGATTTTTAGGTAAATACTTAAAGCAGAGTCTGAGAATCTTTTTTAAATTTTTGGAAATACTTATTCAATAATTTTTCTGGATGAGATCCTTTTTTCATTTCTTGTTCAATTACCCTTCTCGGAACTTTGATTTCTATTCCGTCTATCCATTCAATTCTTGGATTATAGATAAATTGCGTTTTAACCAGCTTGCTTCTTTTTTCTTTATCGAGTGATGGTGAAAATGAATATTTTACATCGTTAAAACCACTATCAAAAAATCTGTAAATACTATCTGGATCCTCTTTGGACTTATTGGGTAGTGTATAAATTTCTGTCCATTTGTTTTTGCTCTGTTTAACTATCTGTAGAGGTTTCCCTAAATTTAAGCTTAAAATCTTATTGTTATTGCTGTCTAAACCATTCTTCTTTAGCATTTCGTCCAAAAGAAAGATTTCTCCATCCGGAGATTCATGTAGGCCGTAAACAATCCCTTTATCAGATTGATTACCAATTGTATAATATCTGTACAAAGTATCCACTTTTATAACTGTAGATGTTAAGGTGTTCGATTTTTCATCAAATACATCATTGGTATGGTTGTAATGTACCAAGAAAATGAACATGTAGCAATCATCTCTGTAGGCAATTTTAATGGTTCTACCAATGTTCCCTAATTGTTTGTTCTTGTAGTCATAATATTCAGTAAACTCGTTTAATTCTATTGTTTTTGTTGGCTTTTGATTCTCATACAAATTGCAACCCATAAAAAGATGTAAAATCCATAATATGAAGATATAATTATTCATCTATTGATGTTTTAAATGTTTTTGACAGTAAAGATTTTGACCAAAGTAGAAATAATTAATTTTAATCTGGTAAGCCCCAGCTATTCCATGACTTACTAGATTCATCCGGTTTTCCATATTTGGTTGAAGGTATTCCTGCAACTGTTAAACTTACTTTCGTTCGCCATTCAACATATGCAGTAACTTTACTAACGTAATTTATAGAATTCCATCTAAAGTCTTCAATATCAACTGTTCCTCCAATTACATATCCTTCTGCGTAATGGCTATCGTGGCTTAGCCCAGCAAATTGCCAACCACCTCCTGTTGCCCATTTAACTTGTGTCATTATTTCTCTACTTTTCAATTGAAATGTGGTCCCATCACAAAAAGCCCATAAAACTTTTCTAGCTCTAGCGGTATCATTTGAGAACACGATACTATTTTCAGAATAATCATCTAAGCTTACTGGCGTTCCAAAATTGAAAGAATCTCCTCCTTCATTTCCTGAGCCACCACCATCTCCGTCACCACCAGAACCCCCGCTGCCGCCTGAACCGCCTCCACCACCAATAGGGCCGCCTGGATGTGTAGGATCTGGAACTATAGATGAAGGATGGAAAGAGAAAGGATATGGAACAAGTTCATAAGAACCAGATGAATTTATAAGGTGCATAAATAATTCCGGATAAAATCCACCTCCTGTAACATTTTCAGTAAAATCACACTGACAGGTTTCTGGATTAAAAGAAGTACCAAATCTACATTCGCTTACCACAACAGCCATAACATTAGGGCCATACATGGATTGAATAAGCCCAACAAACTCACTTTCGTACATCATCATTGCATTTGGCGATAAAGATGAAACTTTGCCTCCTCCTCCTTTAGGCATTTCTGCATTCTGCATAGAAATTCCACCCATTAACTTTGTTTTCATCTCTCCGGTTAAAGTAAA
>DDEP01000248.1:0-370 GCA_002336465.1 Pedobacter sp. UBA1951 | reverse complement strand
CCTTGTCTTTTTTTATATAAAGCTCAAAAATATCTTTGATTTTTGAATTGACAGTTTGCTTTCCATCTTTAAGCTTTAGTTTGTTTAAGTTAAAGAAAATAGGTACACGTATATTATTTGCACTATCTACAATGGCTTTTGCCCAAAGTATTTCGAAGCCCATTTTTTTAACAAAAGCATTAGAACCTTGTTGTAAAACAATAGAATCTACATAGTTCTGTGCTTTTAAAATGTCTTGTTTAGTGGTTAAGGGCTGGCTGTAAATTTCTGAATAGCGTTTACAAGAGTTGTTTAGCAATGCGAGGCCAAGCAATAGTACGGCGCATAGCAATACTCGCAGGTTTGATTTTTTCATGTTAATTTAAATGTA
>DDEP01000097.1 GCA_002336465.1 Pedobacter sp. UBA1951 | reverse complement strand
TGAAGAAAAAGAATTTGGGATTATTCCCAAATCGCAGATAAAAGGCAGAGGTAGGATAAAAGAAGAAACAGAGAAAGAGGATAATGAACCGGGTTTAGATTTAGAAGAGATTGATGATGAAAGGATCATACCAGGTTTACCTCGCGAGCACAGGTCATAGAATTTTATCAATTTTACCTCGGTAATTNNACAGAGTTAATTACAATTTTTCCATTTAGTAATTTAACTTTCGACTCTATGGTTTTCAATCCAATTCCCTTGTTTTTCTCTTCGCCATGCTCAAAACCTTTGCCATTGTCTTTTGCCATGATATTTACATGATTGTGATCTATTGATATGTTGATGTGCGCAAGGGTGGCTTCGGCATGTTTCATGATATTTAATGCCAGTTCCTGTACAATACGGTAAGTGGCCAACTGCAGATATTTATCTAGCCTGATATCCATTCCAGAGAATGTACAATTGAAATGAGTTTTACCTTTCAGTTGTAAACAAATATCGCGTATGGCAACCCTCAGGCCAAAATCCTCCAAAATAGAAGGCATCAGTTCATGCGAAATTTTTCGGCTTTCTTGAATGCATAGACTTAACAATTCTTTTGACCTGTTCAGTGCTTCAGCATTTTCATGCGTACCATCATTCAGTTTAATACGCTCTAAAGTTGTTTTAACCCCATATAATACTTGACCTAAACCATTGTGCAGGCTTTCAGCAATCCGCTGGCGCTCTTCCTCCTGTGCATTTAAGGTAGCTTTTAAAATTTGCTTTTGCTGTTGTTTTTCCAGTAACCTACGCTCGTCGGTTAGCTGTTTGTTTTTTTCTTCTAAAGCTCTTTGTTGGGTAATATCTTGCGATATACCTACAATGTGCATTGAACTACCACCTTCATCTCTTCTGTAAACGGTGCTTTTGGTAGCTATCCAGTGTACTTTTCCTTTGGCATCTATAAGACGATAAGTAAGTGATTTTATCTCTCTGTGATGCTTACCTCTTAGCTCATTTAAGCTGGTGTAAAAATTTAGCTTATCATCAGGGTGCAGAAACTGCTCAAAGAAATCTTTCCCCATTTTCTTGATTTCGGCCTGCGATTTTTCTACTAGATGCTCAATTCGGTAATTAGAATAAAACTGCTGCATCGTATCTAAATCGATTGCGTATAACATATCTGGGGCCGAATTAGCTATACCCTCTATCATGGCCGAATTTTCATTAAAAAGTTGTTCAGCAATTTTACGCTCGCTGATGTCAAGATTGGTAGCCAAGAGGTTATTGCCCATCTTTACGAACATGCATGAATACCATTTGTTAAAATCTTCGTAAGGGTAGAAATATTCTGTAGTAACAGGTCGGCCAGTTTCCATTACTTTAACCATCTTTTTAAACAGCCCCATCTTTTTTATACCCGGATATTCTTGTGCATAAAGTTTACCAATCAGGTCATTGCGGCCAGTTTCTTTTTCTAGAGCTTTATTGGTAAGCGATATCTTGAAATCTATAATTTTACCGTCATCATTTCTTTCTGCTTTTAAAACCGACATACCCATTAAGGTATTATTGTAGATGGCGGCCAGTTCATCTCTACTTTCCTTAAGTTCTTTTGTACGGAGATTAACGTCTTTTTCTAATTTGGCTAGGTATTTTTCTTCTGTTACACGAATAAGGTCTTCTTGTTTTTTTTGAGCGGTAATATCCCAATGGATGCCCCTCACTTCCAAAATCCCGCTATGAGGATGGTAAACTCCCTTTCCACGTTCCTCTATCCAAGCAATTTTACCGTCAATGGGCCTGATAATACGGTAAATATGATGAAATTCTTTTTGCTCTTTACCGGCCTTTTCCAGTACCAGAGAATGTTTTTCCTTATCGTCTGGATGTACCATTGAGAATCCTTCACTTTCGCTGTAAAATAAACTCTTGCTTTTCAAGCCAAATACTACCGGCGATAGGGGTGACATGGCTACATGACCCTTTTTAGAAAGCCAATGAAAGGTACTCATATTAGAAGCAGTAAGGGCTACAGCCAATTGTTCTTGCGAGTGGTTAAGTTCTTTTGCTATGTTAGCTTGCTCTACGTAAGACCATGTTCTTTCTGCTGTTTCTTCAACAAGCGTAACTTGATCATTGGTCCAGATATGCGGTGGTGCATGATATACCATTAACAGAGCTACAAGCTGCCCTCTTTTAATTAAAGGAACAGCAACCCATGCATACGATTTTAATACTTCGTGTAATGAGAATTCCTGCTCTGCCTCAATTTTTTCAATTATAGATGGATAAACTGTACGGGTTCTTCCTGCTTTTAAATGTTCATACTCTTCTCCCAAATCAGAGAAAGGATAGAGACCGGGTTTAAAAGGTATTTGTTTTCCTTTTTGGTACAAGCGTTCGATCTGAATGTGATCAATACGGTTAATATCTGTAATATGGCCATAAAAAGCAAAGTCGGCACCTAAATGCTCCGCAATAACACGGGCTGCAAGCTCTTGTATAATGAGCGGATCAGAAATAAAACGGATGGCATCGGTCAGTTTGAGCAAATAACTTTGCTTTTCATCACTTTGACGTAATATGTTTTCTGCTTTTTTTCGTGCTGTAATATCATTGAACAACACGCCTACCATATCATCGCCCAGTTCAGTAATGGCAAAAGCCTCTACTTCATACCAACCGTTAATGAGTGCTGCTGGCAATTCAAAATGAGCAGATTTTTTTGTTCGGGCAATCTCTCCATAAATCTTAAACCAATAACTTTCATGCTTGGGCCAGATTTCCCTTATCGTTTTTCCTTCATAACTATCTATTCCTGTTTGTTTCCTAAAGGCAGGATTTACTTCAACAAAACGATAATCTATCGGCTCACCTTTTTTGTCCCACACTACTTCTATGATACAGAAACCTTGATTAATAGAGTTAAAAAGCGAAGTGTATTTTTGTCGTAGCTGTGTACTAAAGATTTCTTGATTTTTCTTTAATCCCGTAATGTTTCGGCCAATAGCAATTACATTTTTAACTTGATCGTTTACCGTAAATTCAGGTGCTAACTTAATATCATAGAATAGCTCCCCTTCATCAAATGTTTTAAAAGAAATCGAAACACGTTGTATATGGCCATTTTCTAATACGCTATTAATTTTTTCAATCAAAGCAGTGGTATCGGTATGCGGCCAGATCTGTTGTGGGGTTTTGCCTAACGCTTTATGTAGCGGTAATTTAGTTTTGTTGGTAAAAGCGGTATTGGCATAACCCAGTTGTAGGTTGCTATTCCATTTGGTAACCACATCGGGTGTGTTTTCAACTAATGCCTGATATAAATTTTCGTTGTGCTTGTTCTTTTCAATACAATTAAAGCTTACCACTACACCATTGGGCAAAGGGGTAACAGTTAGATTTATCCAACTCTTGCTAAAAATGGAGATATATTCAAAACTAGCGCTTTTCTTTTGGCTAATAGCCAAATCAAGCTCTTGGAAATAATTGGTTTCTTTAACTTCAGGAAACAATGACCAAAGGTTTTTACCCAGCATTGCCGTTTTATCTTTCCCGAAAAAATTAGCAGCTTTATCATTTACATAGATAAAATTAGATTCATTATCTAACATATAACAAGCCACGGGTATCGCATTTAATATCAGTAGGGCATCTTGAAATTCGGGCATAAACGGTATTCGACTTAAGTTAGTTTAACACAAATCTTTTTAATTGGTTTGGTTTATCCTCACTTTTTGAAAAAAAATAAAACAAAACACCAATGCTTTCAATTATAAAAATTAGATAAGAAGAACGATTATGAATCTGGATAGCCCATATATAGACGAGAAAGAAATGCTCATCAGGCTTTGTATGGCTACTGTTTTAGGAGGGATAATAGGTTTAGAACGCGAGCAGAAAGAATGGGTGGCAGGTCTGCGAACCCATATCTTAGTTACAGTGGGATCAACATTGGCTATGATGGTATCTATTCATGGTTATGCCGATGTTGCAGGTAAAAAGGGATTTGAGATTGATCCGTCTAGGGTGGCTGCACAGGTGGTTAGCGGAATTGGTTTCTTAGGTGCAGGTACCATTATTTTTTTAAAAAGAGAGGTTATTAGAGGTCTTACAACAGCAGCGTCTATCTGGAGCTTAGCAGTAGTGGGTTTAGCAGTGGGTGGTGGTATGTACTGGGCGGCTGTGCTTACCACTTTTTTGGTTCTATTTGTTTTAAGAGGGATAAAATGGATAGAAAAACGCTTTTTTAACCGTGGCAATTGTAATGTTGTTCATTTTAAGATGCCTAAAGGTGCATTATCTAAGATTACAAGAATACAAACACTTTTTGCGAAACATAAAATACCTTTTGATGAACTTACCTATTCTGTAGATGAAAGCGATAGCACTAACGATTTTGTATTGACATTTTATAGAAAACAAGCTCAAAACAAAATATTAGAAGCATTACAGGAAATGCAGGAAAATGGCGAAGTAATTAAAATAAGGTTTAAAGCATAACTTGATAAGTATTTTTACACTGTTTACGTATTTTATACCTAACATAACCTGAATAATACCTAATTTTTGAGCCTAGAAGACATAGGGCTGATCTTATTTTGTTTTAACGCTACAAAAGATTTATTTAGACAAGCAGTTACATACAATTAAGCGTAATGATAAATATTTTACTGGCAGAAGATCATAATATTGTTAGAAATGGCATAAAAATGCTTTTAGAAGCAGATGAACAGATACGGGTTGTTGGAGAGGCTGTAAATGGAATAGAAATTTTGCAGCAAATTGGATTACAACCTGTAGATATGATCTTAACTGATATCAATATGCCCGAGATGGATGGTATGCAATTGCTTAAAGAAGTAAAGGCAAAATATCCGCAGATCAAGGTGATCATACTCTCTATGCACGAGCATGAAAAGTACGTAATGGAGGTTTTTAAAAATGGTGGAGATGGTTATTTGCTGAAGAATATCGGTTCTGATGAGCTCATATTTGCCATTAAATTTACATATCAGCAACGCAAATATCTGTGTGCAGAATTGACCATGTCGTTAATGGATAATCTGTTAAAAAACAAGAATTATCTTGCTGCTATGCCTGATCATGAAATTGATTTTTCGTTACGAGAACTTGAGATTATACAGCTTATTGCAGAGGGAATGACCAATTTAGAGATGTCTGAAAAACTGTTCCTGAGCAAACGTACCATAGAAGGACACAGACAGAGCCTTTTAGATAAGACTGGTTCTAAAAATTCTGCCGCACTAATACGTTATGGTGTATTGCACGGTCTTATTCAATAAAATTATCCTTAAAAAACCATTTCTGGCACCCATTGTTTTTTGATTAGAG
>DDEP01000092.1 GCA_002336465.1 Pedobacter sp. UBA1951 | reverse complement strand
TTAAGCCAGTTACTATTTTCGCAAGTTTTTTAATACTTTCCTGATGCTTTTCATCATTCACATCGTAGATCAAAGTGTCAACCTGATTGAAGTGAAAAGTACCCAATAGGTAAACATTGATTTTTTTAGTTTGAGCAATAGCCGAAAAATAGAGCGCTAAGAAAGAGAATAATAAGATGGTTAGTTTTTTCATGAATAATAATTTTAAGTATGAGAAATATCTTCCTAAAAGAAAGTTTGCCTACATGACAACTTATTTAAAGAAACGTTGCATAAGATTCTTAATACTTTAAACAGTACTCGCTCTTAAAAGCACAGATAGAAATAGCAATGGAATCAAAAAAAGCAGCTCTTTTCAGAACTGCTTTAAAGTATTGTATTGATGATAATATGATAAATAAAGACCTTTTAGATAACCGCTAACTTACTTTTTCTCTAACCAATCTATTGATGACTGTAAAACCTCATCTTTATCTGCAGTAGATTTTACTACCACATCAGGATAGATTCTATCTAGGTATTTCTTTTGATTACGATCTGCTACATAACTAGATGCCAACAACAGGTTTGAACCGTCAGACAGTTTAAACATTCTATTGGCTGTAACATACCCTGCGCTAGGTTCACCAAACAATTTCACGTTACGCTGGCCTATAAAAGTAATCGCCGTCATTTCACCGCTGCTAGCTGTTCGCGGTCCTATTAAAACCGCTATTTTATTATCCTTATTTTTAAGTTGGTAAGGATCTTTCACATTTACTCCCATACCTGTCTTTGTATTTTTCCAGGCACTTCGGTCATTTCCTTTAATAAAATAACCCAAATCGCCTAAATCAAGGAATGGACCTAAACCCGAAATCATGGGATACATATTTCCACCGCCATTTGTTCTCAAATCGACCACCCAACCTTTAATGTCATTTTCCTGATCTAAGGTTTTAATAAGTGTCTGAATACTCGAGGCAAATTCTTCTCCCGCTTCTTTATTAATTGATCCATAAGCAGGTACTGAAACATAACCTATTCCATTAGGTAATATTTTAGCAGTTGGTTTAATGGCTACAGTATTGCCACTGGCATAATTCTGTGCACCAACCTTATTTTGAATAAACGAATGGTTATCTCCAGCTTTCTTAAGTTGTGCCAGTACATAGTTGTTTAATATCTGCGCATCGGCAATAGTTTTTAATCCTTTCGCTAATGATTTTAAATCGTCATCAACCACTTGCCAATTGATTGAATCTGTATAAATTGAATTCTTTTTAACAATATCGTTAAACTCTTTACTAAATTTTAAAACTTCAGCAGTGGGTTCTTCGTTTCCACCTTCCATTTCTTCAATCGCAAAATCATCAAACCAAACGGTTCCCGTACCCATGGTGTATGCACCCAAATATAAGTTCTTTGTTTCCTTGCTTACAACCAGCGTCATGGAATACTTTTGCCAGTCTGTGGTACCATTAATGATCAACCCCTGCGAACCTGAGTTTTCAAAACCTATCCTCTTTTTGTTCTCGCCCCAAATTTGGCACCACATTGCCACATTTCCTTTTAAATTTTCTGTTTTTATGTAAGCTGTGACTTTGATTCGTTTAACCACTGGATAATTAACCTCCAAAGTTTGTGTAACATTCATATACTTTGAAGGATCTGTTGGATTACCTACCATTTTTAGAGAATAGATACCAGAATGTTTAACCTGATCAGTCAATGTTGCAGTATAGCCTTCTACCGGAACAAGATTCCAATCCTTTGGTTGATCAGTACCTGCATTTATTTTTTGCTCAAAACCTGAGTTTGCAAACTGAGCATTTACAGCAAAAACAAAAAGTAACAGATAGGAAAGAAGCAATATTTTTTTCATGAAAAACTAGGTTAATGGTTAAACCAAATATAATTATTTTTGTTAGCATGCTTAGTGTAAAAATCGTTTTGGAACCGATATTCTTAGAACACTTTACCTTGCTGTTAAATACTTGTTGTATCTAATTTTTATAATTCAGAAGCTTAGATTAATAAACTTTTATATGGTCCAATAGATTTTAAGGGAAAGCTTGATTCTATTGGGTGTGCCCAATAGAAATGACGCCTCAAGTTAAACAAAAAAAGCAGCTCTTTTCAGAACTGCTTTAAAATTTGGGTCAGTGGCGGCGCGTAATTCGAACCATTTTGTGGACGAATTAATCGAAATAGGCGGGTTCTCTAAAGAGTTAGAGGTATAATTAAGAAAAATTTGAGCTAGTGCAACATCTAACTTTGAATGTTGTCTTATAGTTTACAAAAAGCTTATGCCAGCATACCATTTGTTAGACGATTTACAGCTTATAACCCTCCTGAAAAAAGATGACAGGGAGGCATTTGCTGAAATATATCTACGTTACGCTGAACAGCTTATTAAATTTATATCATCAAAGATCTACGATTTTGAAGATGCCAGTGATCTGATACAAGATCTTTTTGTAAAACTTTGGGAGCAAAGAAAGGATGTAAAAATTGACCGTAATCTAAAAGCCTATCTTTTTTCGGTAGCTCGTTACCGAATTATAGACAAAATAAGAAAAAACAGCACCCATCAAGCCTACGCAACAAGTATACAGGTATTGGCATTACGTTACGAGTCTTTAATCGAGCAAGAGCTGGAAGCCAAAGAAATGCAAAAACGCATCGATTACTCGCTTGATCAGCTCTCGCCACGCCTTAAACAAGTCTACCACATGAGCAGAGAAGGAAATCTGAGTATTCCGGAAATCGCTGAAAAACTTGAAGTCTCGCAGCAAACGGTAAAAAACCAGCTTTCTTCAGCCCTCAAACATCTTAGAAAATCGCTAACAATCATGTTCAGTTTACTCTTTTGAGTATTGTGCTTAAAATTTATCAAAAATATTTTCTTTCGCTATAGTACCAAATGGAGTTTCGCACGGCTACTGTAAAATGTCCGAAGAAATGAACCAAGAAAAATTAGAGGAACTATTTGATCGCTATCTTAAACGGATGACATCTTTAGAAGAAGATAGGCTTATAGAAAGATGGCTCCAAGACCATGAAAATTCCTATTCAAAGTGGAACGAGATGGATAAGGAACGCAAAAACAAATGGCTTAGCCATACATTTGTACAGATTAGCCACACAATAGATGCCCCTTCCGCTATCAAAAGTAGGTCGCTCACTAAAAGAAGATTGGCTTTTACAGCCGCAATAACGGCTGCTGCATCGATAATATTTGCATTAATATTAAATTCGGAGATACCTTCGATCAAACATTTCTGGAAATCCGAAGAATATACTGTTCAGGTTACCAATAAAGGGCAGAGAAAATTAATTGTCCTCGCTGATGGCAGCCGAGTATGGGTAAATCAGAACTCAACATTAAAATATCCAAAAGAATTTGATGGAAACACCAGAGAAGTATACCTCTCTGGAGAGGCCTATTTTGATGTAAGGCACAATGCAAAAAAAACATTCATCATCCATAATGGTAACTTCTCTACTACTGTTTTAGGTACAGCTTTTAACATTAGGGAAGATAAAGGCAAGCACACCATCGAGGTAACAGTAACCAGAGGGAAAGTGAGCGTGGCCAATGCTGGAAAAGCACTTGCTTTTATTACGCCCAACCAACAGGTCAGCTTTAATATTCCAAAGCAGCAACTGCAAAAAGCTACAGTTGATGCAGACCAAGCCTCTTCCTGGAAACTTACCGATTTGCATTTTGAAGATGTAACCTTTGGCGAAGCCATCGAACAGTTATCTGTACATTTTGGTGTAAACATCCTCTTTTCAAATGAAAAGCTAAAAAACTGCAGGTTTAGTGGAACCAATCTGGCACATCAAAACCTGGAAGATATCCTGAAGGTAATGTGTGCCTTCAACAATGCCAGCTACCAGAAAAATAAAGATTGCAGTATCATGATCAGCGGTAAAGGATGTAATTAATTCAAGCTCAGTGGGTATACAACAATCAAACTAAAGACAGATTGCCGCTACAAGGTAGCGTAGCAACTTAACCTAAAGGCCGACGGCCATCGACCCTTAGGTATCCCGAAAAAATCGGGGTTCTAAATCATCGGAAATCACTTAAAACATTTAAAAGTATGAATTATTCTGCAAAACTGTGGAAACAGCAACGCTATTATCAAAATACTGTATTTCAACTCCTATCAAATCAAACATTTATCCAATTCATGCGGACATCGTTTATTATTATACTGATCTCAGTCACTACATTCCAGCTACTTTTAGCTACTTCGAGCAAAGGACAGGATATGCAAAAAGAAAAGGTACAAATTGCACTTCAAAATGTAAGCCTTATAATGGCACTGAAAAAAATTGAAAATGAATCCTCTTTCCGTTTTTATTATCGCAAATCTGAAATCAGGACGATAAATGGCATCAGCTTACCACTAGGGTTAAGAACGGTTAATCAAACCCTTCAAGCAATTCTGGCACAAACATCACTTTCCTTTCGGCAAGTGGGCAATAATATCTTAATTGAGAAAAAAACATCGGCAACAGGATTTGAAATTCGTGGCCGCATTGTCGAGATCAGCCACCAAGGCATCCCATTTGCAAAAGTAAGCCTTAAAAAGCGTGGTGAAGATCACCTGATCGATGTCGTACAAACAGATACTGCTGGATATTTTAGGTTTTTAGTGGCTCATAAAGGAGAGTACACCATGAATGTGTCTGCCATGGGAATGGACAGCTTATCACTTAGCCTCAGTCTTTTAGATTCACTTATCGTAAGTCTGCCCGACATCATCCTTAGCCCAAAAGCTACTCAATTGCAACAGGTAACCGTTGTTGGCAAAAAGCCGATGATTGAGCGTAAAATAGATAGAATGGTGTTTAATCTGGAAAGTTCAATAGCCACAAAAGGTACAGATCTTACTCAGGCACTGGCGCTTACCCCAATGTTGAGGGTAGGAAACGATGGCATTTCAATTATAGGAAAGAGTGGCGTAGCAGTGATGATCAATGAAAAAATGGTGAATATCAGCGGTACAGATCTGATTAACTATCTTCGCTCTTTGCGCAGTGATGATATTGAAAAGATCGAGGTCATCACCACCCCGCCTGCAAAATACGAGGCACAGGGAAATAGCGGACTGATCAACATTGTGCTAAAAGGTAATCCAAATATGGGATGGAGCGGTAGCAGCACCTTAACTTATGCCCAAACTACCTTCCCTGCATATGCGGGCAACCTCAGTCTTAACTATCAGTCGAAACGTTTGAGCAGCTCCTTCAAAGCCAGACAATACCATACCTCTACTCGCCCTACCGAAGAAATAGGTATTATTGGACAAAATTCAATCCTTAACAGGGATGTGAGGAAAGATGTGGTTGCTGGAATGGGTGCCAACTTGAGCACCGATTATAAAATAAGTAAAAAGTCCAACATCGGACTGATCTACGATATCGGCAGACTTAATTATCGCATTGGCATAGATGGAATTTCTTCTTATAAAACTGGAATGAAAACAGACTCAGTGCTGCTTACTACTACCCAACAGGAGAACCCATCGGTTACCCAAACACTGAATATTTACCATGACCTGAAGATTGGAAAAGCTGGAAAAAGGCTCAATTCAGGATTTAATCTTTTTGCTACGCTACCAGAGAACACTTCATACTTCAGTACAAAATCAGATCAACAACAAAATGCAGTTTTGGTAAGGAACACTAGCAAGCTCGACTTTAATATCTGGTCTCTACAGTCTGACCTCACCTTGCCATACCCATGGGCTCTTGTTGAAACTGGGCTAAAGTTTACCAACTTCGAAAACGATTCGGAAGTGGCCTATTATAATTTCAAAACCCCGCAATACCTAATTGATCCTTTAAAAAGCAACCTGTTTAACTACGATGAAAAAAATATCGCAGGCTACCTCAGCATGCAACGAGATTTTGGCAAAAAATGGTCAACCAAGGCTGGCCTTAGGTACGAATACGCAATTATTGAAGGGTATTCGCCAACCAACCAGGCATACAACAGCTCAGCATATGGTAGATTCTTCCCCTCAATTTATCTTACGTATAAGCCAAATACCAATCATACTATTGGCTTCAATTATTCTAAAAGGATCAATAGACCAAATTTCAGGGCATTAAATCCCTTCAGGTGGTACACCAATCCCTATTCCTACTCAACAGGAAATCCATTACTTGAGCCCTCTTTCAATCATAACCTTGAGTTATCTTATCTGTATAAAGGAAAGCTATCCCTTACCTTTTACCGCCATAAACTGGTGAATGGCTATGGTCGTCTTACCTTTGTTGATCGCGACTTACTAAAAGTAGTAGATTACAGGAATTACCTCACCCAATATAGCTCGGGATTTGAAGCTTCCATCAGTCATGCATTTTTTCCATGGTGGGAAAACCGAGAATTCATCAGCCTTAATTATACCAATTCAAAATCTTCCCTTCAAGAAGTAATGTTAAAAGATGGCTCATCATTTTATTATAGTACCTACAACAATTTCAAAATGAACAAATCAATCTCGCTTTTCTTAAATTTTTGGCATTCACCAGCCGCTACTCAGGGTGGTACGTATACTAAGGGAAGGTCTGCGCTTTCTTCAGGATTTAGGATCGCGATGGACAACAATCGACTTCAGCTCAATGTATCGGCTGACGATATCTTTAAAACAGCAATGACCAAAGGCGAAACCTACTATCAGGAATATATACAAACTTTCAATAATTATTATGATAGAAGACGCATGAGTTTGAGCCTGAGCTATACCTTCGGAAAAGACAAGGTTAAAGGGAACAGAAAACAAGTTAATTTTAAAGAAACGCAAAGAGCTAATTAAAAACTAAGATCAGGAAAGGCAATCTTAAAGTTGAATGCAAATTAAATTTCAACTTCTGAAAATTTATTGATGATACATCTAACCGAAAAATTAACTGGTTTCAAACATAAATTATTGTTTAACAGTATATTATGAAATTATAATTAGTTATTGTCAGATTTAGACGCATCAGGGTACCCATATAGGGCTCGAACCAAAAATCGGTTTCTATCGCATTAATTTTAACGATTTTGAAATTACTTAAAAACAAAAACGCCTTTCAAGTTATCTTGAAAGACGTTTGGGTGAATGATGGGTCTCGAACCCACGACCTTCGGAACCACAATCCGACGCTCTAACCAACTGAGCTACAAT
>DDEP01000241.1:11793-15890 GCA_002336465.1 Pedobacter sp. UBA1951 | reverse complement strand
GTGATATTGTCTTTGTACAGTTATCTATGCCAGACCTATTTCACGTTTAAGACCGTTAAGTAAGGCTTTTGACAAAATTTGATATTGTACTTGTAGGATATCCTTTCTTGCTGATCCAACTCATAAGTGAGTCCATTCTTTCTTTCATCTTAGCTCCTGAATTTCTGCTTACGTAAAATGGAAAGCCGTATTTTTCCTTTTGGTCAAGATTTGTAAATTCCCACGGATGAAAGTAGATATTCACGTATCCGTCTTTTTGATAAGATAAATGAAACAGGTGCTTATAGTACCACAAAGGAAAATTATGAAAAGACAACCAGAACAAAGGAATTCTAAATTTAGGGCTTACTGTGGCTGGTAATTGCCATACTTTTCCCTGTTTAAAATAAGTTCGGGGAATGTGTAGATTATTGTATCTACCGGGCAAATATGTAGGGTTTAATGAGCTGTTATAGATATAGCCCGCTTCTTCTATCTCTTGATCGCTTACAGGCATCATCCTAGGCATTCTAAAGCCTTCTACTTTCATTCCCGAAAGCTCTTCCAGTACCTGTTTAGATTTTAGCAAGTCGGCATTTTCAAATTTAGAATGGTAATAAGTATGCGAAGCCAGTTCATGTCCCTCATTTTTTATACGAGTTATAATTTCGGGAGCATTTAAGGCAAAAACAGCTGTAGAAAAGAAGGTAGCTTTAAATTCATATTTAGCCAACAAATCAAGTATAATTTCGCAGCCTTTAACAGATATACTGATCTGCTCTTCAAATGCTATGCTTTTATCATATTCAAACGGCATATCGAATTCTTCGATATCAAAGCTCAACAGTACCATAGCTTATTTAATATTTGTAGAACGGATGATATAGGTTGGTCTATTTTTGCTTTGCATGAACATTTTACCAATATAAATGCCTAATATTCCTAAAATAATAAGCTGTATACCTCCAAAAAAGGCTATGGTTACAATGAGTGAAACCCAACCACTTACATGGGCATGGAAATAAGCATAGATTGCATAAGGCAAGTATAACAAAGATAAGCCCGACATCATAAAACCAAGATATACAGCCATATGCAAAGGTTTTACGCTTAAAGAGGTTACGCCTTGCATGGCCAATCTACGCATCTTTTTAATGCTATATTTACTTGAGCCAGCATAACGTGCATTAGCGTTATAGTCTATCCCGTATTGCTTAAAGCCTAACCATTTAACCATTCCGCGTATAAACAGATCATTCTCTTTAAAATCTTTGAACACATTGATCACGTTTCTGTCCATTAACCTAAAATCGGCTGTTCCAGGTTCTAGTTCCACATCTGATAAACTATTCATTAATTTATAGAACAAACGTGAGGTTTTTCTTTTCTTAAAAGGAAGATTTTTATCTTCCTGTCTGCGCGTATAAACCACATCATAACCTTGCTCCCATTTTTCCAACATTTCTACAAGTAAATGCGGTGGATGTTGTAAATCTGCATCTAAAGAAATCACACAATCTCCTTTTGCACTATCCAAGCCTGCTTTTAAAGCAAATTGGTGCCCAAAGTTTCGAGATAGTTCTACATAGAATACCCTACTGTCTTTCTGCGCAGCTTCTTTTACCAAATTTAAGGTGCGGTCTGTACAACCATCATCAACTATGATCAGTTCATAATTATAATTCAACTTTTCAAAAACATCCTCTATATGATCAATTACCACTAAGATGTTCTCTTCTTCGTTATACGCCGGTATTACAACCGAAACCAGTTTATTCATGAATAAGGTTTTCTTTATTAAATTTCTTAAACAAAAGCTGATATACAATTACCAGCCAAATCATAATACATGGCAATGCTTTTAATGAATAAGGTTGTACATAGGTTTCGCGTACAAATCTCGGAAATAAATCTGATGGAGAAAAACTGGTCAACAGCAAAGCAAAGATAAAAAGTGCTATATACCAACCAGAAACAGGCTTTTCCTGAATTAGAAACCATACAGCTACCCCAACAAAAGCAATAATATAGGTAGGCGATTCTGAGGAGTTACTGAAAACAACAGCAAAAATTAGCGTAGATGCTAAATAAAGCAACCTAAAATTAAGGGACCTGTATTGCTTGATGCGCAGATAAGGCAAGCAAAATAAGATGATACCTGTAGCCAAGAATGGTAGATTAGAGATGTGAATATTCCCTGTTATACGCCTTACCATTCCCATTACTGAAATATCTTGCATTGAGGTGAGGCTAGCATTTAATTGCTGTTTTTCTGAAAGCGAAGTGTACCAATCATGGTAACATTGCAATATGTATGATGGCCCAAAAAACACCATAGGTAGCACAAAGAATATTACCGCACAAATGATACAACTTACAACAAACTGCATCTTATTGCGTACAAAAAAGAAAAATGCCAAACCTACAATTCCATATAATTTTACAAAAGTGCCCAACATGATCAAGAAAGCTGCCCAAAAATTCTTTTGCTTTTCAATCATGACGAAGGTTAAAACAATAATAGCTGCTATTGAAATATTAAACTGGAAACTGAATAAGGCCGTTAACATCTCATGAGCTACGATCCAATAAACTGCATTTACTTTACGTGAAGCAAGAGGCAACTGGCTTATGGCAAAATACAGAAATAAAACATTGGCCAATTGCCAAAATACAGTACCCAGATAATCGGGTAGTATTGCAAAAGGTGCTATTAAAATGGTAAAAAATGGCCCGTAATGATTGGTATCTAAATATTGCTGCGGATAATCTGCATACAAATTTAATTTGTCTAAAGCATGTACATAAACATGCTTAAAAATAAGGTAATTATTATATGAACCTTTATGGTATTGTTTGTACCAAGCAATCAAGGCCAATAAGACCCAGATCAGCATTATAAATTTCTTGTTGTTAACCAAGCTGATCAGCCGATTAGTCAAGTTTGTTTGTTTGGGTTTCAAAATAGTTGCCTGTGTTTTTAATTCGTTATTATGTTATAATAATTTTGTATAGGGTAGTTTGCTCATATTGGTTTTCTGGATGTAAAACTGTATTTGGAAAATGAGGGAGGTTAACTGCATTTGGATGATGCTGCGTTTCTATACAAAAACCGTCAAATTCATGATAATCTTTGTTATTCTTACCCCTTCTTACATCGAGGTATTTAGCTGTGTATAAATGAGCAACCGGTTCTGTAGTATATACTTGCAACTTTAAACCACTGGTTGCACAACTGGTCTCACTTGCCAAAGTCAGGTTGCCATAATTTTTATCCAAAACATAGGTCTGATCATAACCTAAATCCTCGTCCCAGTTTTCAGAAAAATATTTACCTTGCCTAAAATCGTGCATAGTTCCTTCAACGGGTTTCAAATTGCCTGTTACTACGTAATTGTCGTCTTGCTCCAACCAATTTGAAGCGTAAATTTGATGAAAGTGTTTTTTAATATCGCTACCATCTGCACATAGGTTAAAATAACTGTGATGAGTTAAATTTACCGGAGTTGCGCTGTCAGTAACAGCATGATAATTTAAAATCAGCTCATTATCATCTGTAAGCTTGAATTCCATTTTTACTTTCAGATTACCGGGAAAACCTTCTTCTCCATCTAAGCTCTCATATTGAAAAGTTACGGCATTGCTTTCTTCACTTACAGATAAGACATCCCATAATTTTTTATCAAAACCTTCCTTACCTCCATGCAGCGTATCATTTCCTTTGTTTTGTGTTAACTGAAATAACTGGTCATCTATCTCAAATCTTCCATCTTTTATCCGATTGGCATAACGACCTATTACAGCACCTAAATAGGAGTAATTGTTCAAATATTGTTGGCTTATGTATCCTTCAAAGTCATCAAAACCTAAAACGATATCCTGCCTATTCCCGTGTTTGTTAAATACAATGAATTTATTAATAATCAGTCCATAATTAAATAATGTAACTGATGTACCTTTAGCATTGGTTAATAAAACAGCTATGACGTCTTTTCCATCAACCGAAAAACCTGTTCTATACTGCTTTATTTCCATTAATTGTATCTTAGTAGATCAACCGTAAAAATACATTTTTAACATTACACCTGTCTTAAAAAATGATTAATGATTTAAAGAGA
>DDEP01000241.1:0-11713 GCA_002336465.1 Pedobacter sp. UBA1951 | reverse complement strand
CTACTCTAAAAAAGGGAACGAATGGTTTTATTATCCATTAGGTGTAATCGAAGTCTTACAACGAGAATTTAACTTAAACTTAACTGGGCTAGATCTTTATTACTTTGGCAATATTCCTGTAGGTGCAGGCTTATCTTCTTCTGCATCTATAGAAGTTTTAACGGCTTACGCTATAAGCGATCTTTTTAAATTAAAAATCTCGCCCTTAGATATGGTTAAGATGACGCAACGTGTAGAGAATTTATATATTGGCGTTCAATCGGGTATAATGGATCAATTTGCGGTTACTTATGGTCAAGCACATAAAGCAATTTTATTGCATTGTTCTTCTCTTCAGCATCAAGAGATTGCTTGTAATTTAGGAAATTACAACCTTGTTGTCATCAATACCAATAAAACCAGAAAACTGGAAGATTCAAAATATAATGAACGGGTACAAGAATGTAATTCTGTTCTTAAAATCCTACAAACGCAGGTCAATATTCAATATCTTTGCGACCTCAACCTTGCAGAGTGGTTACAATATCAGTATTTGGTTAAAGACAAGACTTTACTGAAAAGGGCCAGCCATGTAATTACAGAAAATGAAAGGGTTAAAAATGCAGCAGAAGCATTAAAAGAAGGAGATTTAGATTATTTTGGAAAATTGATGTTCCAATCTCATTTATCTCTCAAAGAAAATTATGAAGTTACCGGAGTTGAGCTGGACACCATAATTGATTTTTGCACCATCTATCTCGATGTAATTGGAGCACGTATGACCGGAGCTGGATTTGGAGGTTGTGCAATAGCATTATTGAAAAAAGGCGAAGAACAAGATTTTATAAAAGAACTCAATAGCTTTTATAAACAAAAAATAGGTTACCCCCCTTCTATTTATATTCAAGAAATTGGAGATGGACCTGCCAAGATATTTTAAATGAACATGAAGAAATTAAAATTAGACGAACTTAATCGGGTTGATATAGAAGAATTCAAAAAACAAGATAAACTTCCTATAGTTGTTGTTTTAGACAATGTACGCAGTATGCACAATGTAGGTTCTGTGTTTAGGACTGCGGATGGTTTTGCCATAGAAAAAGTAATCCTATGTGGCATTACGGCTCAACCACCGCATAGGGAGATTGAAAAAACAGCGTTAGGTGCCACACAATCTATGGACTGGCAGCATTATGATGATACATTAGATGCCGTTAATGATCTTCGCAAAGATGGTTATGAAATTATAGCCATTGAACAGGCACAAAACAGTTTGATGCTCAATACTTTTAAGCCTGATGCTCACCAAAAATATGCCTTGATATTTGGTAATGAAGTAAATGGCGTGGCCGATGAAGTAATGCAACGTATTGACCAGTGTATAGAAATACCTCAATTTGGTACCAAACATTCTTTTAACATCGTAATATCGGCAGGTATAGTATTATGGGACTTTTTTGCGAAAATAAAATTATAAGCAAATGGAAAATAAGCTGCTGAAAAAATTACAGATTAAATCAGGGTTTTCTGTTTCTGTGGTTAATGAGCAATACCCTGTGAATTTTGGAGCAATACCAACAGATGTGGCTTTTAACAATCAATTTATACCATCAGCCGATGCCTTTCTAATTTTTGCCACAAATCGCAAAGAGCTTTATCAGCAATTGGAAAAAGTTGCTCTTTCTATAACCGAAAAAACCATTTGCTGGCTAATTTATCCTAAAAGTAAGAGCAATATTTCTACAGATCTTAATTTAATGCAGAATTGGGAGGATTTAAAAAACTATAAAGTTGAGCCTTGTGCTTCTGCCGCAATTGATGAAACTTGGACTGCACTACGCATAAAACAAGAAGGGCAAGGTAAAAAATCTGGCTTGGCAAATGGGGATATCCCAAAAAGTGAATATGATAATTATGTTGATGTTGCCAATAAAATTGTAAAATTACCTCCTTACTTGATGGAAACTCTAATAACACATCCTACAGCTTTATCATTTTTTGAGCATTTATCATACAGCAATAAAAAAGAATATGTTCTTTGGGTTTTGAGTGCTAAGCAAGAAAAAACAAGAAATGAAAGAATAGAAAAAACTGTAGAAAAACTGCTCTCGGGAAAGAAGAATCCTACTGAAAAATAACTAAAAAAGCTGCTTCTATTGAAGCAGCTTAATTTAATATTTATCCTAAGCCTGTTTCACAACTACCTTAGGTAAAACAGTTTAAATATCTATTACTCTTCAAAAGGAGGGAGATCTGGCATTACACAACCATATATCCAACCTGAAGGACAAAAACTTTGTGCTTGCGCCAAAGAAGTACAACACATATCAGGATAGCTATAAGATGGGCCACTTGGTGATATGCATGAGATATATCCTTTTCCAACTTTTTCACAGGAACTATCGCTAGGGTCGCCAGGTTCAGCAGAACCGCCTCCCATTACTTTCTTCATCTCAGCTCTACTGAGTAAATTCATTTTTTTCATAACTTTGTGTTTAAGTTTAATTGATTTAGACTATGTAAACCTTCACGCAGGTTTACTTATGCGATAATGGTTTACGCCATTACTCGTTTTGGGGTAGTACGCTTGCAATCGGCTACCCCTTTTTATTATAGATAGTTATCCTCCGTTATTTAACGTTTTAGTAATATTTCTTAAGAACCTTTGCAACAAAGAACTTTCTTGGGTAATAATTTCTGCATCAGCTACCATGCCGGGCTTCAATACCACTTTTTTGTTTATATTCTTTTGTTCAAACTCGGTAAAATCTATTTTTGCTATAAACACGCTATCCTTATATGCTGCATCGGTTATATAACTTACTTTGCCCCTAACCATGCCATACTCTTCAAAAGGATAACTTCGCAGTTTTATTAAAGCTTTTTGACCTACATTTACTTTACCCATGTTATATTGTGGTATCTGAACCTCGCCAAAGAAATTTGAATTTCCAGGGTTTACAATAAACAATTCCTGATTAATGGAAACATTCTGATTTTCTTGCAATATTCCTGCGTAGCTAACCTTTCCGGATATTGGACTGGATATTACATATTTCAACAACCAATCATTGGTTTGATTGATCATGCTATTTAAAGCCTGCATAAATTTTGCTTGTTGTTCTGCAATGGTATGCTCCAAAGCAACCAGCTCTTTTTGCTTGGCAAGCACATTCGATTGATTATTTAATAAAGAAGTGGTTGATTGCTGAAGAGGATATTTACTTGCCAAGTACTTATTTTCTTGTTGCCTGTATTCGCTTTCTGAGATTACATTTTTACTTCTTAATTTTTTATATGCTTCATAATCGGTTTGAGCATTGGCATATTCTTGCTCCTGTACTTTCCTTTGTTCTAATATCTGCTTTTCCATTTTTTGCAGATCCACCAAATCTTTTTTCAAATAGGATTTTTGAGCTTGAAATAATCCGTCTTTCTGCGTGTTCACATATTGAAGGTATTCTTGGTAAAATGCTTGATAAGCAGGTTGTAACTCTCCCAAATTCAAATGATTGTTAAAAGCGTAAGTTTCAGTAAAAACGGAATCTTTATTTAGGTGTTTATTGAATCTATTTAATAATTGAGATAATTTAAGTACATCTTCATGCTTTGCTGTACTCTCTATAAAAGCTAAGGGAGTTTTGGTTTCTACAACAGCCCCATCATTAACCAAAAGCTTAACAAGTTTACCACTTTGCATAGCCAAAAGGCTTTTAGGAGAATTTATAGAGTTTACCTTTAACGGCATTTTGACCACATCAGGATATCGGATAAAAGCCGACAACAAGATAATTGTTAAAAGTATAAGTAATATTAAAGTAATTCCCCGGCGTAAGATCCACGAAGGCACAGCAGTAATGATTTCTGTAATTTCATCACTATTATGATTTACTTGATTAACAGGTTGTAACGGCATATCTTGTTAATTTCCTAGTTCCAATTGATTTTTTACTAAATGAAAATATGCTCCCTTATTTCTGGTAAGCTCTGCATGATTTCCTTCTTCTATAATTTGGCCTTTGTCTAAAACTACTATATGATCTGCGTTTTTAACTGTACTTAAACGATGCGCCACTACCACTACCGTTCTACCTTTAAAGAACTCCTCTAGGTTTTCCATAATCACCAGCTCGTTATTTGCATCCAAAGCATTAGTTGCTTCATCAAAAAAGATATAAGATGGATCTTTATAAACAGCTCTTGCTATTAAAATACGTTGCTTTTGTCCTTGGCTAATTCCATTTCCTTCTGCTCCAATTTTAGTATGCAGTCCTAATGGTAAACTATCTATCAAATCATTGATGTTTGCCACACTAATTGCATGTTGCAGCTTAGTCATATCTGGGTATTCATCTGCAACAGCTATGTTTTTTGCAATGGTATCCGAAAAAATATAACCATCTTGCATAACTACTCCACATTGATTACGCCAAAAACCAAAACCCAACTGTTCCAAATAGGTAGCCCCTACCTTAACATCTCCTTTTTGTGGTTGGTAAAACCGTAATAATAATTTTAGAATGGTGGTTTTTCCACTGCCGCTCATTCCAACTATAGCTGTAGTTTTTCCTTCGGCAATGGTTAAATTTATTCCTTTTAACACGGGTTCATTTCCAGCTCCCGGATAGGTAAAATGTAAATTATTTATACTTATGGTTTGTTGTGATGGTAGTTCGTGTAAAAAATTCTTTTCAACTGGTTCTTCATCCTCCATCTCATGAATCTCATTTAAACGCTCCAAACTTATCTTGGCATCCTGTAACTGCTGTATAAAGCTCAATAATTGCTCTATAGGACTATTTACCTGTCCCACTATATATTGTATAGCCATCATTCCACCCAATGTGAGCTGACCATCTATTACCGATTTTGCAACCAAAAAAGTAATCAATATGTTCTTTCCTTCATTGATAAAAAAGGCTCCGGCCTGTTGTATTTGCCCCAGAGAAAGACTCTTAACATTAAACCTGAATAAACCAGCCTGTAAATGCTCCCATTCCCATCTTTTTTGCCTTTCACAATTATTCAGTTTAATTTCTTGCATACCTCCTATCAACTGCACAATACTGCTTTGATTTTTTGAGGAAACATCAAATCTTTTAAAATCCAGCGCTCTTCTTTTCTTCAGAAATGCAATTACCCATGAGGTATATAAAACACTACTTACCAGAAAAATAAACAATATATTAATATTATAATAGGCCAGTACAATGGTAAAAACGACTAGGTTAAACATTGAGAAGATGGTTGTCAATGTTGAACCAGTTAGAAAGCTTTCAATACGCTTCTGATCGTTCATACGTTGCATGATGTCCCCCGTCATTTTTGTATCGAAAAAACTCATAGGAAGCTTCATGAGCTTAATCAAGAAATCAGTCAGTATTGAAATATTTACCCTCGTGCTAATATGCAACAAAATCCACGAGCGTATAAAATCTACACTCATGCGCCCCAGGAACAACATGGTTTGTGCTATAAGCACGATGTAAATAAAATTAAGATTACGGGTATTTATACCAATATCAACAACAGATTGAGTTAAAAACGGCACGATTAACTGTAGTAAGCTTCCTATGCCAAGTCCTACAAACAACTGTATTACAAGCTGTTTATATCTATATAAATAACGTAGCAAAAAGCCAAAATCGAGTATTTCTTTTTTATCTCCCTCTTGTTCATAAAATTGTGGAGTTGGCGATAGCATCAGCCCTATTCCTTGGCTGCTCCCATTATTGTGTACGCTTATCCAATTGCTATAAAATTCATCTTTTGTATATTTAATCAAACCTTTTGCTGGATCTGCAACATGATATATGCCTTTTTTAATAGCATATAGTATTACAAAATGATTTTGATTCCAATGTATGATACAAGGCAAGTCTATTTCTTGCAATTGAGCTAAAGTAAGTTTTGCCCCCTGTGTACGAAAGCCTATCTTTTCTGCGGCCTCACTAATTCCTAATAAAGAAACTCCCTCTCTATTAATCCCACTCAAGTCTCGTATACGTTGCAACCTAATGTTTTTACCATAGTGTTTAGCAATCATACGTAAACAAGTAGGACCACAGTCCATTTGATCTGGTTGTTTATAAAAAGGAAAGGCTTTCAAGTTAATTTAGTTTATATTCGTTTTGGCTAGCTTAAATATACAAGATTTTTCTATTTAGCCTCAGTTTAGTAAAAATCATCTTTATCCTCTTTTTGAATATCACCTTTCAGGGTGAATTCGAAACGGATTAAATAAGAAACCTTATAGGCAACAAATCTTTATTAAAATTTATTCTGACAAAGATTTATTCAGTAAATCTCTTAGTTTATTGCTATTGGGACCCGGGGCATTTTGATTTATAAGTTGTCCCTTTTTATTATAAATCAAATAACGAGGAATAGTTACAATGCCTAAAGCTTTTAATAACTGAGCATTTTTTACATCTTTTAACAAATAGCTGTTCTTGTATTCGGTTAGTTTTTCATCTTTAAGAGCAATTTGCCAATCTGTATATTTTTTATCTAGAGATAGATATAAGAATTGAACAGGTTTGTCTTTGAACAAATTTCTCATTTCTACCGAAGCTGGCATGGCCGCCCTACAGGGAACGCACCAACTCGCCCATAAGTCAACATAAATAAGGTTTCCTTTAAATTTCTTTATTAAATCTTCAAACTCGATTTCTTCATTTTGAAAATTTACCAGTATAGTTTTCTTTTTTAATTTCTCTTTAGAATAGAGATTATTTTTATTTAACTGCTCAATGTAATATGTATTTGTTTCGAGCTTCTTAAATTTATTAAAGTATTTTTCAAAATTGCTGTGGCTATCTTGTTCGTATATCATTTGTAAACAATAAAAAAGCATAGCCGCCTTAATTTTAGGGTTTGTAAAATCGTGATTAACAGCATCAAAAGCCTGCATATAATTAAGTGATATTCCGGCGTTCCTTTTAATTTTGCTAATGTTTGGATGTTGCCATAAATATTTCCAAATCAAAGCTTGGTGAAAATAATCGTTATAGTAAAACTGCTCGTCGTTAATTAGCTTATTTAAATCGATTTTATCTGTGTTATCTTTAAGTTTTTGAGGTAAAAAATATTGATACAAATAATAATTAAACATATTTTGTCTTTTATATGCTCCTGCTAAATCAACTGATAATAGTTGTTTATTTTTAAGGGAATCTATAAAATGGTTTTGGTCGTCAAACTTCTTTTGAATTATATCTAAACCTCCGTCTTTAATATTGTTTTGGTTACTATTTGGTAGAGGAGTAGAATATCTAGAAAGCTGTTGATTAAATCTCTTTTTGTATGCCAAAGAATAATTCAGATTATAAAAATCATCTTTTCTATTTTTAGCCTTTACTTCAGGATATCCTTGATAGAAATTAAAAATCAATGTGTCTCCTGGTTTAAAATGGTAATTATAGGTTACATAGTGATAAAATAAATCTAGAGGTAAGAGCTTTAAATTTGTTTTGATTTTTAGTGTATCTGCTTGATCACTATTTTTTAAAACATATTGATTTCTGATAAGATAATCATCGTAATAAAAAAATTTGTTTGGTTCGTAATAAGGTAGCGCCTGATAGTCTATCTTATATTTATCTTTATTTATAACAATAACAACATCTGTATGATTAATAGAGCTATTGTTGTCTGTATTGCTCCTATTGACACATCCTGTTGTTAAATAGATCACATAACAAAAGAGGTAAGTTATTTTATATTTCATAATGATTTCAGTTTAAATGAGGACAGCCTATAGCTATCCCCATTTAAAGAATAGATTAATTCCAATAGCAACTGTCACAGCACCAGTTTGTAACGGTACCATATATCTCTCCATTGTTAAATGAACCTGTATATCCTAATAATCCCTCTGCTTCCGATCTACCTCCTCCAACGCTATACCAAGTTCCATCTATTTTAACTCCGCACAATTTTACTACACCACCAGTTACTTTTTTCATCTCAGCTTTACTGAGTAAATTCATTTTGTTCATAATTTTGATTTTTAGGTTTAATCAATTTTGTAAACTTTCACGCAGGTTTACTTAAGCGGTAATGATTTATGCCATTACTCATTTTTGGTTAGTACGCTTGCAATCGGCTAACCATTGCATATGCAATTTCTTTGTACTAATAAACTAAGTATTTAATATCTTCTAATTGATAAGGTTCAGGGAGTTTATAACCGTTTATCAAGATAGTTGGCGTATATTGGATTTCGGCCATATCACACCATGCTTTTTGTTTTGCAGTAACATCTGCCATTTCTTCGGCTATTGTAATAGGGTAACGTTTGGCCCATTCATCATATTTTTTCTGATTTTGAGCATACCAATCGTTAAGAGCATTAGCCAACAAGGTTTCATCTTTAGTTTGGCTTAATGCCGATACATGCCTAGAAACTTTGGTTCGTTGATCATCATCATGGTCTGCTGTGGTAAAAATCACTTTTAACTGAACATCACTTCTTGTAGCCAACCAATTATCTAAAAAAGCATGAGCTTTAGCACAGGGCCCGCAAAAAGGGTTACTGACCATGGTTATAATGGTTTCTGCCTGAGGATTACCCAGGACAACTGGCATTAAATTATCGGGAACAGCGTATTTTGCTTGATTAGTTAAAGCGTGATTAAACAATTGTTGATCATATTTAAATTTTTTAAGTTGTTGTTTTAACGGATTATATTCGGCGCTTTTTGTTAGTTGAGGTTTTAATAAAAACCAAGCCATTACAGGGATAATAAAACTTAGAAAAAGCTGTATAAATGCAGTTATATTGAAGTTAATGGCTGTATAATTCTCTTTACCTGAACTTATTCCTACAATGAATTCTACCCATAACAATACCTGAACAGAACAACATAAAACGCACCAGTTTTTTTGCCTGTACTGATACCCTATTGACCATATTGTGTAAGGTAAACTCAATAAGTTAAGCCACAACAAGTACGGCATTAATGAAGGATTGAAATATAAGGCCAAAAATGAACCCGTAAAATAAAAGAAACCAACTTCACTCCAACTTAGCCATTCGTTAACCTTAGCTGCATCAGACTTTAATATGGCATTACAATTATTCTTGCTACCCAAACCGCAAAGATTTTTAACAAATGGATTGTTTGCATCAATACTATGGGCAAGCAGTAATACCCCTATGCCAACCCCTAACAGTTTCACCAGCAGCAAGATATAATATCCTGGAATTGAATTTTGAAAATTTAACCCAAGCAACAAGGTAGATAAGAGCGTTAAGATGAGCAGGGGTTTACCAAGCGTTTTTAAATTAGCGAGAAATTGTTTTTCATAATACCTTATTTCGGAACTATTAGGAGTTATTGTGGCATATAAGGCTATTCCTGACCATTTTTGTATAAAATCTTTTTCGGGTATAATTGATTTTTTTGATTTTTCATCACTGAATGTTACCTGCCCATCTTTAATATTATGTATCAACATGAACATCCCTCCATTATTGTTAACATGAGCAATAAAGGGGAAGAGCAAATCATCTACGTTATATTCTTCCTTTTTAATCTGGTAGGCCTCATTATGAATATGATATTCATTCAAAACATCACTAATAGCCAACAAACTAGGGTATTCAGGATGGTCGTATAAGGCTTTCTTTAAAGAATCATAACTAATCTTGGTGTCTATATTCTTTAGAAGAAGTTGCGTTACCGCCAAAGCGTTTTCTTTAGGACGTAGTAACATAAAATTTAGATTTGGTTAGTTGATAACCTAAACTATAAATTAAGTTGTGACAAACAAAGATTTGTGATTTTTTTTCACAATTTTGGTTTTTTCAATATATTTAATATATTAAGTACTCTAAATTAACTTGTTATGGATATAGGCAAAACCCTAAGAATATTCAGAAATATCAAGAAAGTTTCTCAAAGTAATGTAGCTAAGGCGCTTAACATGGAACGTTCAACTTATGCAAAGCTTGAACAAAATTTAACGATGTTAAGAATGGACGTGGCACAACAGATTGCAGAATTCTATGGAATGGAATTGTACTATTTTGCACGCTGCTTAGAATATGAACGTTTTATCTCTGACCCCACAACTTCTCGACTAATCCTGATAAGAAAAGACCTAGAAAAAAGAGTTGAGCATTATAAATAATCCTCAACTCCTTTGGCAAAAAATTACAGAAAAAAGTCTTAACTAAAAATTTCTGGTAATCTGTTCATCTAAAGGTTTTACAGCAGATCTATATCTGTGAACAAGCTGACCTTTCTCATTGATTAGAAATTTCTCAAAATTCCATTTGATATCTCCAGTAAAATCAGGATTAGACTGAGTGGTTAAATACTGGAACAAAGGAGAAATGCTTTCGCCTTTGACATCGCCTTTTTCGGCAATCAAAAATGTAGTGTTATATTTTCCTGTACAAAATTCTTTGATTTCTGCATTGGTGCCTAATTCCTGTCCGCCAAAATCAGCAGATGGAAAACCAATCAGTACCACCTTATTGCCATATTGTTTGTGCAGTTTCTCTAAATCTTCATATTGAGGAGTGTAGCCGCATTTAGAAGCTGTATTTACAATCAATATCTTTTTGCCTTTAAATTTAGAAAGTTTGATTTCTTTCCCATCTAATGTTTTGAAAGAAAAGTCATAAATGCTTTTAGGTGGATTAGGATTAAGCATAAAGCCTAATAATATTAACAATGTGTTTATCATGATGCATATTTTTAATTACATATAAAGATAAACGTTTTATAGCATTTTTTAGTTCATCATTTTTTTACAAAAAAAGGATAGCGACTGAATACTGAATATCAACACTTTATACAAAAAAGGCTAAATTCTTTGAATAGAATTATCGCTCGTAGTTAACGTACTAACAAAGCTTTCTTTATTTTAGCACTCGAAATGCTAAGCATGAAAAATTTAGAATTGTTATTAGACAGATCAACCGATGATACTGGAGACCAAAATGTTATTTGCTCAATAACAGATTTAAAGGGCACCATTACTTATGCAAATAAGAAGTTCTGTGAAATATCGGGCTATCATGAAAGTGAGTTAGTTGGTTCTAATCACAATATCATTAATTCCTCGCACCACAATCGCGATTTTTTTAAGCAAATGTGGCGTACCATTGGCAATGGGAGAATATGGCAGGGAGAAGTAAAGAATAAAAGTAAAAATGGTGTATGTTATTGGGTAGATACTATTATTATCCCTCTTATCAATAATCGTGGAAAAATCAATCACTATTTTTCTATTAGGACCCTTATTAATGAAAAGAAAGAAGCTGAAGCCAAAAAAGAAAGACAAGCAGAAGAATTAAGCTTGTTATTACATCAGGTATCTCATCAATTAAGGCAACCCATTACGCAAATATTAAGTATTACTAATTTATTACATGAGAAACCAGCCAGCAAAGAAGATTTTGATAAATTAATTACCTATTTGAAATCTTCTGCCAGTCTTTTAGATAATTATAGCAGGATTTTAACTCGTGATCTGGAACTCATAAAAAATAATTATAACTAATTAGTTTTATATATTTGAATAATGACTGCCCAAAAGCCATTTTTTAAATATCTCTGTTTGCATGCTTTAATCGTTGCTATGCTTTTGGCATGTAACAAACATGAAAATGCTCCTGCTTTGGATATGGGTTTACAATACTATCCTCTAAAAGAAAATAGCGTAAGTATTTATGATGTAGACTCAACCGTATATAATGATTTCAACAATTCAACCACTA
>DDEP01000211.1 GCA_002336465.1 Pedobacter sp. UBA1951 | reverse complement strand
TCCATTTCTTCGGCCATGCGCTTGGTAAGTGTGGTTACCAATACTCTTCCTCCTTTTTTTATTTGGTTATCTATTTCATCCAGTAAATCATCAACCTGATTAATTGCTGGCCTCACTTCAATTAAAGGATCCAGTAATCCGGTTGGTCTGATTACCTGTTCTACAACTACTCCGTCTGATTTCTGTAGCTCATAATCAGCAGGTGTTGCGCTTACATAAATAGTTTGTGGGGCCATTCGTTCAAATTCCTCAAAATTCAAAGGCCTGTTATCTAAGGCAGAAGGTAAACGGAAACCGTATTCTACTAGAGCGAGTTTTCGGGATCTATCTCCTCCATACATGGCTCTTATTTGCGGAACCGTAACATGGCTTTCGTCAATTACCATCAAATAATCTTCTGGAAAATAATCTAGTAAACAGAATGGACGCATTCCGGGAGGTCGTCCATCAAAAAACCTCGAATAGTTTTCTATACCTGAACAATAGCCCAGTTCTTTCATCATTTCTATATCAAAGTTTACCCGTTCCTCTAATCTTTTTGCTTCAAGTAAGAGGCCATCTTTGATGAATTGGTTCTTTCTTACTTCAAGTTCTTCCTGTATGGCCCATATAGATTGGTTAAACCTGTCTTTTGGCGTAACAAACAAGTTTGCTGGATAAATGGCCATATCCTGCATTTTTTCTAATGTTTTTCCCGTAACAGGGTCTATTACCGTAAGTTCTTCTATTTCATCTCCAAAGAAAGATATGCGATAAGCGTTATCGAGATAAGCCGGATAAATATCCACAGTATCTCCTTTTACCCTAAAAGTTCCTCGTTTAAAATCATTAATGGTCCTCGCATATAAAATCTCTACCAGATGATGTAAAAATGAGTTTCTCGTAATTTTTGTGCCTACACCAAACCTAAAAACCGAGCGGGAAAAATCTTCAGGATTTCCCATACCATAAATGCAAGAAATGGAAGAGACAACAATTACATCTCTCCTACCCGACATTAGTGCAGAAGTAGTGCGTAACCGTAGTTTTTCTATCTCTTCATTTATACTCAGGTCTTTTTCTATATAAGTATTAGTGGTAGGCATATAAGCCTCTGGCTGATAATAATCGTAATAAGACACAAAATAGTTAACCGCATTTTCTGGGAAAAACTGCTTAAACTCGCCATACAATTGTGCCGCAAGGGTTTTGTTGTGGCTTAATATCAAAGTTGGTTTCTGGGTCTGTTCAATTACATTGGCTACGCTAAATGTTTTTCCAGATCCGGTTACACCCAATAAAGTTTGGTAGTGTTCCTCTGATTTTACGCCCTCTACCAGTTGAGCAATAGCCTGAGGCTGATCTCCGGTAGGTTTATAATCTGATATGAGTTTAAATTTCATGCAATGTAAAAATAAAGCCTTGTTTATTTAATCACAAAAATTACCTGTTTTGTTTTAGTAAGTTAAAATTAAGATGACCTGCAAATGAGTTATATCAATCAAATTCTTCAAATTATATGCCTCTTTTCTTAAGTCTTATTGGTACTTTTATGTAATTTGAACCGTTTGTTCTGTTTAATATGCCTTTACTTATATTTTGTAAACAGCTTACTCCACGGGTAAAATATATCTTTAATTTTATCTTTAAAGATATTCTTCTGCATGAGGGAAATCTTTCTTTTACCTCAAATGAAACTGAGTTTTTACAGTATGACGGTCCAAAATTCAGCTATGCGGGGCAACCTCTTGGGAAGGAACTGCATTTTGGAGCTTGTAACCTCTTATTTGAAACAAAAATTCAACCTCAGCATACCAACCTCGTCACATTTGGAGATACCGATGTTCCTTTTCATGTAAAAATCGGGGCTTTGCCTTTTGATGTCTTTGCCGCTTCTTTTTACTTTGTTTCTCGTTATGAAGAATACCTACCTTTTGAACCCGATAAACACCAGCGTTTCAAAGCAGAGAACAGTTTACAATTCAAATTAAATCTATTGGATATACCGGTGGTTGATGTTTGGGCACTTATGCTAAAAAATATCCTCCTTAAACATTTTCCAGATTTAAATTTTGGTTCAAGAGCTTTTACCTTTATTCCTACTTTTGATATTGACAGAGCTTATCATTTTAAAAACAGTGGTGTTTTAAAGAATACCGCCCGTGTAATTAAGGCTTTGCTAGAAAGAGATAAAGAGCGTTTAAAAAATGTGCTCTTGACTGGATTGCGAAAAAGAAAAGATCCTTTTGATACCTATGAGACGCTTAGGCACATTCACAGCAAGTACAATCTAAGCCCTATATTTTTCTTTCTTTATGCACATAGAGGCGATAAAAAGTATGATGTTAACATCAAAACAGATAAAGAAAATTTCAATACCCTGATCAAAGAAACATCGCAATATGCAGATATTGGCATACATCCTTCGTATGCCTCGAACCAGCATAAAGAATTGCTGACCGAAGAAATAAAAAGCTTATCTCTGCTTATAGAAAAACCTATTCATAAATCGCGACAGCATTTTTTAAAACTTCATTTACCCAAAACTTATCTTCAATTAAAAGATGCCGATATTTTGCATGATTACAGCATGGGCTATGCTTCACAGGCCGGTTTCAGAGCAGGCACCTGTACTCCTTTTTATTGGTACGATCTTCAGTTGGAGAAACAATCTGTATTAAAAGTCCATCCTTTTGCTGTAATGGATGCTACATTAAAAGTTTACTTAAAACTAAATCCTGAAAAGGGCAAAGAAGTTATTGCAAAAATTATGGATCATGTTAAATTAGTAAATGGTACTTTTTGCTGCCTTTGGCATAACGAATCTCTTTCGGAGGCAGAAACATGGAAAGGTTGGTCTGAAGTTTATAGGTTTATGGTAGAAATGGCCGTTAAATAATTATATTTATTACAATTTTAGCATAATGATAGTTGATATTAGTAAAACGTCTTGCATTGCCAATACGTATATTTCTGAATTAAGGGACGAGATTATCCAAAAAGATTCTATGCGTTTTAGAAAAAATCTTGAACGTATAGGGGCTTATTTCGGACACGAAATCAGCAAACACTTGGCTTATAAAAATATCGAAACTACAACCCCTCTAGGTATTGCCAGCAGTAGTGTTTTAGTTCAACAACCTGTTATTGCCACCATATTAAGAGCTGGGTTACCCATGCATCAAGGATTGTTAAGTGTTTTTGACAAAGCCGAATCAGCTTTTATTACGGCTTACAGAAAAGTGGTAAAAGGCGGCGATTTCATTATACAAATGGAGCACATATCTGGACCTGAACTGGAAGGAAAAACAGTTATTCTGGCTGATCCTATGTTAGCAACAGGTTTAAGCATGGTCCTTTGTGCAAAAGAATTGATCAATGAATATAAGATAGAAAAATTACATATTGTATCTGCCATTGCAAGCACAGAAGGTGTTAAACATGTAAGGGCAAATTTACCTAAAGCACATCTATGGCTTGGTGCAATTGATGATGAAATGACAACAAAAGCTTACATTGTTCCGGGTTTGGGAGATGCAGGAGATTTGGCATTTGGGGCAAAGAAATAAATACCGGAATCAGTTCAGTTTATAAGGAACGATCAGTTCAAACTCTGGTATGTCAACAATAAAATTCTTTTCATCAGAAACGCGTTGCATTACGTAATAACCACGCATGCTTCCTATTTCGGTTTTTAAGTTGCATCCAGAAACATATACATAACTTTCTGTAGGCTCTATTACAGGCTGCTCTCCTACCACTCCCTGCCCTTCTACTTCTCTTAGAGTTCCATTAGAATCAAAAATAAGCCATTTCCTGCTCAAGAGCTGTACGGCATAATCAGTTAGGTTTTCTATAGAAATGCGGTAAGCAAACATAAAATGTGCATTTGCCCAGTCAGATTGATGATCCTGGTACATCGTTTCTATAGAGATTTTTACGCCTTGTGTTGTTGCCGTAACCATAGCTTTTTTTTAATTTTTGTGCTCAATAATCAGGCCATTTGACCTAAAGTTCTGCAAACAGGTATTTTTCTGAAATTTCGTCAAGTAACTGATATATAACTTCTATGTTTTCTTCTTTAACCAATTGCATACGATAAGGTTTAAAATCAGGTAATCCCTTAAAGTAATTGGCATAATGCCTGCGCATTTCAAATACTCCTGTTTTAGGCCCTTTCCACTCAATAGATTTGGTTAAGTGTGTTCTACAAGCCAATACACGTTCTTCCAATGTTGGTCCATCCATCAATTCTCCTGTTTCAAAAAAATGCTTGATTTCCCTAAAAATCCATGGATAACCTATGGCCGCACGTCCTATCATGATCCCATCCACCTCATACTCTAAGCGCCAGTTGGCTGCTTTAATCGGACTATCCACATCTCCGTTTCCAAATATGGGTATCTTGATCCGTGGATTTCTTTTGATTTCTCTAATCAATGTCCAATCAGCTTCTCCTTTATAAAGTTGCGCCCTCGTACGTCCATGTATGGTCAAAGCTTGTATGCCTATATCTTGCAAGCGCTCTGCTACCTCATAAACGTTTTTCGTATTATCATCCCAACCTAAACGGGTTTTTACGGTAACAGGTAAATGCGTGGCCTTAACCACGGCCTCGGTCATTTTAACCATTTTATCAATATCTTGCAATAAGCTAGCTCCTGCGCCACGACAAGCTACATTTTTTACCGGGCATCCGTAATTGATATCTATCAAATCAGGTTTAGCAAGTGTTGCAATTTCAGTTGCCTCACGCATACTTTCTATATCACTGCCAAATATCTGAATGCCTATTGGTCTTTCATATTCAAAAACATCTAATTTTTGACGGCTTTTCGCAGCAGATCTGATCAATCCTTCAGATGAAATAAATTCTGTATACATCATGTCTGCCCCACCTTGTTTGCACACATAACGAAAAGGCGGATCACTCACATCTTCCATTGGAGCCAACAATAAAGGGAAGTCTCCTAAATCAATATTTCCTATCTTTACTGACATTTTATATCTTCAACCCTGTTTTATTTAACCGCAAAGTTACATATAATTAAAATAATGTATTCAAACGTACACGGTAAGCAAGAGAATAACCCTATTATACAACTTATGTTTTTAGGTTTATTTGCTATTTTAGGCTTAATAGTTTTTGCTTTGATTGCCTGCATTATCGTATATCTTTTTTACGGATTAGACACATTAATGGCCGTTTTGTCTAATCAGCTTAATGAAAAAAATGTAGGAGCCTTCAAAATCATCCTAACCGCACAGCAGATCGGCCTGTTTTTAACCCCAGCTATTCTACTTGCTGTAGTTGAAAGAAAACCATTAAGCAAGTTTTATGGTTTTGAGAAGCCAAAGCTTAACCTATTGCTTATGGCTGCCTTTGTGGGTTTATGTAGCCTGCCATTTTTGTCGTGGATAAATGAACTCAACCAAAAAATGTCTCTCCCTTCATTCTTAAAAAGTATAGAAGACTGGATGCGAGCAATGGAAGCCGATTTAGCCAAAACCACCGAAGTGATTTTAAAAACATCTTCGGGCTGGGGCCTCATTGTTAACTTATTTGTTATTGCCGTAACCCCTGCAATTTGTGAGGAATTTATATTTAGGGGAGGATTACAACGCAGTATTTTCAGGTTGGTAGTTAATCCGCATGTAGCCATCTGGTTATCGGCAATCATTTTCAGCGCTATCCATTTTCAGTTCTTTGGCTTTTTTACGCGTATGTTCTTAGGAGCAACTTTTGGGTATTTGTATTTTTGGACAGGAAGTATATGGTACGCCGTTTTTGCACATTTTTTAAACAATGCATATGCTGTTATAATTGCCTATTACTACCAAAGTAAAAATCTTCCTCTTAATGAATCTGATACGCAAAGCGTTCCTTTATATTTAAGCATACTGAGTGCCATTTTAACCGTTTTACTTTTATTGTTTATTAAAAAGAGAGCCAAACAAAACAACATACAGCATCCTCATGAAAACTAGAGCCATTACTGCATTTTTCTTTACCATAGTTATGTTAGGTTCCATTTTTTTAGGCGCTTATACATTTACGGGCTTTTATCTGTTATTAAGTGTTGTTTGCTTGTTGGAGTTTTACCGGATGATTAAAACAACAGGATTACATCCTAACTTACTTATCGGGGTTTCTTTAGCTATAATTTGCTTTGGAGGAATAGCCGCATCTCGTTTTATTGATATTCCCAGTAAAAACTTTTTATTATTTATCCCTTTATTTTTTGCTGTATTTATTGCAGAGCTTTACCGTAAAAGTGAGCATCCCTTTCCCAATATAGGTTTTACTTTTTTAGGGTTGATTTTTGTGATTATTCCTTTTTGCTTTTTCTTTAGCTTAGGATTCATAGCCGAAAATTCTTACAGTTTTCATTTTCCTTTGGCCTTTCTACTGATGTTATGGGCAAACGATACCGGGGCTTATTTATTTGGGATGAAGTTTGGCAAACATCGTTTATTTGAACGCCATTCGCCCAAAAAATCATGGGAAGGTTTTTTTGGCGGGATATTAACAGGCTTAATCGTTGCGTTTATTATTAATATCTGGTTTCATGAAATTTCTCTTTTGGAATGGGCAGGAATGGCATTGATCATTTCTTGTTTCGGCACATTGGGTGATCTGGTAGAATCAATGCTGAAACGCAGCTTAGGTGTAAAAGATTCTGGTAGTTTTCTGCCTGGCCATGGCGGTTTCTTAGATCGTTTTGATGGCCTATTGATTGCAGCGCCTTTGGTCTACACTTATTTATTCTGGTTACTAAATTAAAGCTTGCCCAATCTTACAAGAAAGTTGGGCAAGTATATTTTTATTTGATTACCGTTGTTGGTTTTTTATTATCATCTAAAGCAACAAAGGTAAATTCGCCATGTATAGCTAATTCTCTACCTTCGGCATACATCTGCTCAATGTATATTTCCACGCTTACTTTTAAACTGGTATTGCCCACATGAGTAACATGTCCAACTAGTTCAACAATGGTTCCCGCAGGAATGGGTTGCTTAAAATCAATCCTGTCGCTACTTACCGTAACCATTTTTTGCCTGCTAAAACGAGTAGCTGTAATAAAAGCAACTTCATCCATCATATGCATAGCTGTACCACCAAAAAGCGTATCGTAATGATTTGTTGTACTTGGAAAAACTGCTTTAAAAATGCTTGTCTTTGAACTGGCTATTCTTTCTTCTAAAGTCATATCTAAAAATTATACTGAACCTAAGGTCCTTACTAAAAAATGTAACAAATATAAGAGTTATATTTTTCAATGTTTTTCACTTCTATATTTGATAATAAATTGTAAACTAATCTTTAAATGATGTTAAAAAGCTATGTTAGGAAAGCGTGTATAGCGTTTCTGATAATGGGCACTTTAAACGTGCACGCTCAGGAAATCCCTACACCTAAGTCTTTTTTCGGTTTTAACATTGGCGATAATTATAATCTGGCCAATTTTACACAAACCGAGGCCTATCTAAAGAAGCTTGCTGCAAGCTCTGATAGGATCAAATATACCACTATTGGTAAAACTGAAGAGGGTAGAGACCAGTTCATGCTGATCGTTACTTCTCCTGAAAATCACAAAAACTTAGCGAAATACAAGGAGATTTCGCAGAGGTTGGCTCGTGCAGAAGGATTAACGCCTGAACAAGCTAAAGCTTTAGCCAAAAGCGGAAAAGCAATTGTTTGGATCGACGGAGGTTTACATGCCAACGAAACAGTAGGAATACACCAGTTAATACAAACGGCTTATACGTTTGCCAGCAGAAATGATGAAGAAACCAAAAATATTCTAGATAAGGTAATTATCTTGATGACACATGCCAACCCTGATGGACAGGAACTGCAAAGTAATTGGTATATGCGTGAAAACACGCCTGAAAAAAGATCTTTAGCTGGTCTCCCTCGTTTGTACGAAAAATATGCAGGCCACGATAACAACCGTGATTTCTTTATGCTAAACTTAAAGGAAACACAAAATATGGGCCGTCAGTTATTTGTAGAGTGGATACCGCAAATCATGTACAATCACCATCAGGCTGGCCCTGCAGGAACCATTGTTGCCGGTGCGCCTTACCGCGATCCTTACAATTATGTATTTGACCCGATCATCATGACCAGTCTTGATGCCGTAGGAGCAGCTATGCACAACCGTTTAAATATTGAAGGAAAACCCGGATATACACAACGTGGTGGATCTGTTTTTTCTACATGGTATAACGGTGGCTTGCGCACAACTACTTATTTCCATAACATGATTGGTTTATTAACTGAGATTGTTGGTAGCCCAAATCCAACCAATATACCACTTGTACCAGCTCGTTTGCTTCCAAACGGAGATTCTCCAAATCCGGTACAGCCTAAAGTATGGTATTATAAAGATGCGATTGATTATTCGGTTTCGTTAAATTATGCCGTGCTTAACTATGCACAACGCTATGCTGATGAATTGCTTTACAATATCTACCAGATGGGGAAAAACTCTATTGATAGAGGTCTTAAAGATACTTGGTCATTTTCTCCGAAAAAGATTGAAGCAATTAATGCCAATTATGCAAAAGAAAACAATACAGCTCCAGTAAGTGTAACCGAAAGAAAACAAATTCCTGAAAAATACCTTGATCAGGTAATGAAAGATCCTGCAAACAGAGATGCACGTGGTTATATCATTCCTTCAGATCAACCTGATTTTACTACTGCTATCCGTTTCTTAAACGCTTTGATCAGAACAGGTATTCAAGTACAAGAAGCAACTGCTGATTTTACGGTTAATGGCAAAAAATATCCTGCAGGTTCATATATTGTAAAAACTGACCAGTCTTTTAGACCGCATATTTTAGATATGTTCGAACCTCAGGATCACCCTAATGATTTTAAATATGAAGGCGGCCCTCCAATTGCACCTTATGACGCAGCAGGATGGACTTTAGCTTATTTAATGAATGTGAAATTTGATAGAATATTAGATGGTTTTAACGGCCCTTTCACTAAACTTCCTGTAGGTGAATTATTAACCGCAAAACCTAAACCTTTACCTGCTAATGCTCGCGGATATGCTTTAAGTGCACAAGCCAACGAAAGTTTCTTAGCTGTTAACGACCTTTTAAAAGCAGGCGTAGAAGTGTTACGCGATCCGTCTAATGGTTCTTTCTATGTTCCCGCTAATGCAAAGGCAAAAGAAGCGCTTACTAAAGCAGAGCGTAATTTTGGTATGAGGGTGGTTGCCGCAGAAAAACCTAAAAATGCAAAGGTTGTAAAACCTGCACGCATTGCTCTTTGGGATGTTTATGGAGGTTCTATGCCTTCTGGATGGATTAGGTATATCATGGAGCAATACCATTACAGTCCAACCGTAATTTATCCACCAGATGTTGATGCGGGAAAACTCAAAGATAAGTATGATGTCATTATTTTAGTAGGAGGATCTATTCCTGCAAGAGCAGCAGGAGGAAGAGGTGGACAATTTAACCAAAACATAACTAATATTCCTGATGAATATAAATCAAGAGTAGGCCGTATGACTGTTGAAAAATCTATCCCTGAGTTGAAAAACTTCCTTGAAGCAGGTGGAAATATCGTAGCTATAGGTTCAGCAACCAACTTGGCAAGCCATTTAAACCTAGGCGTAAAAGACGCACTAACTGAAAATACAAATGGTAAAGAAGTAAAACTTTCAGCAGAAAAATTCTATGTTCCAGGCAGCGTGCTAAGTGTTAAATTAGATAAAAATTTAAATGCAAACTGGGGTTTGGATGAGCTAACAGATGTTTATTTTGATAATAGCCCTGTATTTAAAATTACAGATAACCATATTAAACCTCTAGCTTGGTTTGATACAGATAAGCCTTTACGCAGTGGTTGGGCTTGGGGACAAAATTATCTAAAAGATGGGGTAGCTGCATTTGAAGCCCCTGTAGGAAAAGGTAAACTCATTGCTTTTGGCCCTGAGATCACTTTTAGATCACAGACCCATGGAACTTTTAAATGGATGTTCAACCAGTTATATAACTAACCTTAAACGCTTTTTAATAAAAAACCGCTTTAGTTTAAACTAAAGCGGTTTTTTGTTTTACCCAACTGCTCCTAATCCCTGCTTCTAAATAACATAGAAGCATAATAAAGTAAATTAGCCAAAGAACCTAATGCAGCTACGACATAAGTCATCGCAGCCCACCATAAAGCATCTTTCGCCTGTGCATTTTCTTCGCTAGTGTACATTACGTTCTGGTTGTTTTTTAGCCATGCCAAAGCTCTGCTGCTTGCATCAAACTCAACCGGTAAAGTAATTAAACTAAAAATGGTAATTAAAGCAAGGCCTAATACACCAATGCCTAAAACTACCGGGTTTCCTGTAAAACCAATCAGTAATACACCAATTAACAACACCCATTGTAAAAGGGTAGAAGAGATGCTTACTACAGGTACCATATTAGACCTGAACTGTAGCCAGTGATAAGATTTGGCATGTTGTACGGCATGGCCACACTCATGTGCTGCAACTGCAGCGGCAGCCACACTACGCCCATAGTACACATCTGTACTTAAGTTTACGGTTAAATCTTGTGGATTATAATGATCAGTAAGTTGACCTTCAGAGCTTACTACTTTTACGTTATAAATGCCGTTATCATGTAGCATTTTCTCTGCAACTTCTTTTCCTGAAAAACCAGAATTGAGCTGCATTTCTGCATATTTAGCAAATTTGTTTTTAAAACGCCACTGCACAAACATACTAAGTAGAAGTACTGGAACAAATAAAATTAAATAGGTTTCCATTGTTGTATGTGTTTTTCAATCTCAAAATCTGATAATCAAAAAGTGTTCCCTTATTTATTTCTTATTATTTTTTTACATTTAATAGAATGAATTACAACTTTTCTTATTGGGAAAAAACCACTTTTTTTTCTGCAGACATTATTATTGTTGGAAGTGGCATTGTAGGCCTCACAGCTGCAATAGCTTTAAAACAGGGTAATCCTAAACTAAACGTTTTGGTTTTAGAAAGAGGCTTTTTACCTAGTGGAGCAAGTACCAAAAACGCTGGTTTTGCTTGTTTTGGAAGCATTTCTGAGCTAATTGAGCAGGAAAAAACATCGGGAACGGAAGGTCTTTACGCTTTAATTAAAAGAAGATGGAACGGTCTGCAAAAATTAAGGCAATTATTAGGCGATAAGCCTATAGATTTTAACTGTTTTGGGGGATTTGAACTTTTCAAGAAAGAAGATGAAGAACTGACTTCTTTGTGTGTATCAAAAATTAGCCATTTCAATGCTTTAATTGGAGATATTGTAGGTAAAAAAGCCTTTTCAGAAGCCCACGAAAAAATCAGTTCTTTTGGTTTTAATCATATCAGTGCGTTGATCCAAAACCAATTTGAAGGACAAATTGATACAGGTAAAATGATGCGGGCTTTGATCAACAAAGCAACAGCTTTGGGTATTCAGATCTTAAATTCATGCGAGGTTGAAAATTTTGAACAAAACGCTGATGGACAAGTTCACATTAAAACACAACAAGGAGGTTTTAAATGCAAAAAGTTAATCTTTGCTAATAATGCATTCATTTCTTCTTTCTTTAAAGATTTAGATGTAAAACCCGGCAGGGGACAAGTCATTATAACCAAACCGATACCTGCTTTAAAAATAAAAGGAACTTTCCATTATGATAAGGGTTATTACTATTTCAGAAATATTGATCATCGCATATTATTTGGCGGTGGCCGAAATTTGGATTTTAAAACTGAAGAAACCACTATCTTTGGCCATACAGAAAAAATTCAACAATCTCTTTCTGCTATATTAAAAGATATTATTTTACCCAATACTGCGTTTGAAATAGATTATAGTTGGAGTGGAATTATGGCTTTTGGTAATCAATTGGAACCTATAATCAAAGAGATTGAACCTGATGTTTTTTGTGCAGTTCGCTGTAATGGAATGGGTGTAGCCATAGGTAGCCAAACAGGACAGGATATAGCAGATTTAGTTTTAAGTACCTTTTAATTTTTTTCTTCATGGAACTCGTCATTATTTGTTTATTAGTTGTTTTATTGATTTTGCTATCTGTTTTTTTATTTAAAAAATCCGGAAAAAACAATCCTGAAGATGTATTTACCGTTAACTTTTTAAAAGAAGAAAATCAAAAAATACAACAAGAGCTTACACAAGTTAGAGCACAATTATTAAATGAATATACCCGTGCTACAAAAGCCGAAGAAAACTTACAACTACAAAAAGAGCTTTATAAACAACAGCAACAAAATTTAGCGGAACTTCAAAACCAGTTCAAATTAGAATTTGATAAAATGGCAAATGCTATTCTCGAAGAAAAAACAGCCAAATTTACTCTTCAAAATCAAACCCAGCTCAATGAGATTTTAAAACCCTTGAAAGAGAACATAAAATCTTTTGAGGAGAAAGTAGATAAAGTATATAAAACCGAAGCTGATGAAAGAAACCAATTAAAAGGTGTTATTTTTCAATTAATGGATCAAAGCAAACAGATTCAAACCGATGCAAATAATCTAACACGTGCCTTAAAAGGTGATAATAAAAAACAAGGTAATTGGGGTGAAATTATCCTAGAAAGAGTTTTGGAAAACTCGGGCCTTATTAAAGACCGAGAATATGTTATCCAAAAAAGCTTATTAGGCGCCGAAGGCGCACGTTTGCAGCCCGATGTGGTCATTTACTTGCCCGATGAAAAACATTTGATCATAGACGCTAAAATATCGCTGATAGCTTATGAAAGAATGGCTAATGCTATAGACGAAAATGAAAAGTCTGTTTACCTCAAACAACATGTAGTTTCTGTTAAAAATCATATAGATGGTCTTGCTGCAAAAAATTACCAGCATTTATACCAAATAAACTCTCCTGATTTTGTTTTGCTTTTTATGCCCATAGAGTCGTCTTTTAGTGCCACCATACAGAGCAATACAGAATTGTTCAATTACGCATGGGACAGAAAAGTGGTTATTGTAAGTCCAAGTACTTTATTGGCCACCTTACGTACAATTGCAAGTATATGGAAAGTAGAAAGACAAAACAGGAATGTTTTTGAAATAGCAGAAGAAGCTGGTTCTTTATATGATAAGTTTGTTGGTTTTTTAACAGATATGGAAAAAATAGGTAAGTATATTGAACAAACTCAAAAAGCACATGATGATGCTTTTAAAAAATTACAGTTTGGTAGCGGAAACCTAATCGGAAAAGTTGAAAAAATCAAAAAATTAGGTGCTAAAACAAAAAGTAACAAACAGATAGATCCTAAATATTTATCTGATATAGACTAAAACATTGTTGCGATCAAATTTTCCAATTTCTTTTGCTGACTTTCTCTGCTCAAATCATATAGTTCTTCAGGAGTGCGCAAAATCTTTGTATAATCTTTTGAAAAATGTTTTTCAAACTGATGGGTTATAGCTTCTTCTATCTCCTCAACATTAGTGCAAATAAATCCTGCTTTATAATTTCTAATGCTTTCAGCTATATCTCCATCATCAGAAATTGGAAGTAAAATAGGTTTTTGAAAAGCTAAATATTCATACTGTTTACTGCTGATGATTTCCTTAATATTTCCATATCTCAAATGCAAGAACATAGATGCTTTGTATAATTCATTATAAGCTTCTTCTATAGGAATTCTTGGTGTAGAAATGACATAAGGTTCCAGTTTATACTGATGTATGATATTTTTTAATTTAGCCGTTCCATTTGCACCTATAAACTTAATTAAAAATTGGTGCGGTAAAACATTATTTTTATCTATAAACAACCTTACAGCTTCAAAAAAATGCTTGTCATTTAATTGTATGTCATAAATTGTACCCAAATAGAGCAAAATAAAAGTGTCTTCATTGCTTCCTATTTTATTAAAATCAACCTTGTTTTTAACGTATCCATTTTTTATGATGTGAATATTCTCTTTAAGCTCATTTGGGAAAAAGTTCTTAATAGATTCTGAAATAGTAACTACCAAATCAGCATTTTTAAAATTTCTTAGCTCTCTTTTTTTAAGAAAAAATTTTCTTATAACAGATACAAATTTACCTTCACCTATTAATTTATAACCAAAAACACCGGGGTCTCTATAATCCATTATAAGCTTGCAACCAAATTCTTTTTTGAGGATAAAACCCAAATTGTGTATAGCCAGTGATGGAAATGATACCAATACAACATCATCTTTGGTAAGTTGTAGATTTGTTTTATCTAGGTAAGATCTAAATTCTTTACCTAAATCAAAAACCTCTCTTCCAGTTAAGAAATAATGAAAAATAACTAAAAGCTTAGCAAAAGATTTTTTCTTTCTGTTCAACAAAGAAGCATAAATATGCTGTATAAAACCATTCCTGTAATTAAGAGGTATTTTAATCAGGTTGTTTTCAACCTCAATAGGTTTGGTTACTTTTTTTAAAGCGCCATGTATAAAATAGACTTCGTATTTTGAGGATAAATGTTCAGCTAAATTTAATAACCTATAATAACTGGTTTGAAAAGTTTCCTTACCATGATAAGAAAATACAAAAATACGCTTCAATGTATAAGGTGGTTTGTTTGATTCAAATCAGTTAAAAAGATTAGATAAATCTGATTTTTTTAACACACAAATAAACACAATTATTTTCTAAAAGCATTCCATCCCTGAGCTTTTAATTCGTGCAAAACATCTGATTTAGATACCATTACACATCCAGAATTTTTATCTGTTATATGTCCAATAATGCTAATATCCACATCATTCTTAATCTTATCATAATCAGACTGCTTAATGGTAAATAAAAGTTCATAATCTTCGCCACCATTTAAGGCGCATACTGTAGGATCTAAACCCAATTCACGAGCTGTCTCATAAGTTTGAGGATCTATAGGTAATTTATCTTCATAAATTCTAACACCTACATTACTTTGAGTGGCAATATGTAGAATTTCAGAGGCCAAACCATCAGAAACATCAATCATTGATGTAGGTTTTACTTTTAACTGAGCTAATAAATCTACTATATCTCGTCTGCCTTCTGGTTTTAACTGTCGCTCTATGATATAATCTTTACCTTCTAAATCAGGTTGTATCTGCGGGTTTTCTAAAAATATTTGCTTTTCTCTTTCTAAAATTTGTAAACCCACATAAGCACCGCCCAAATCTCCAGATACACATAATAAGTCACCCTCTTGTGCTCCGTTTCTATAAGTTACATCTTCTTTTGCCGCATAACCTATGCTGGTAATACTGATAACCAAACCTTGTTTACTAGATGATGTATCTCCGCCCACTAAATCTATATTAAATTTATTGCAAGCCAGCTCAATACCTTTATAAATTTCTTCTACAGCTTCTAAAGGAAATTTACTTGAAACACCTATAGAAACTGTTATTTGCGTAGCCATTCCATTCATGGCATAAATATCGCTCAGGTTAACCTGAACGGCCTTATAACCAAGATGAACCAATGGCACGTAAGAAAGATCAAAATGAATGCCTTCTAATAGCAAGTCTGTTGATAACAATACTTGTTTATCTTTAAAATCAAATACAGCAGCATCATCTCCAATTCCTTTTACACTGCTTTCATGCTTGATTTTAAAATTATCTGTTAAATGTTTAATTAAACCAAACTCGCCTAATTCTGCTATTGATGTACGTTCTTTATTTTCAAACATATAATAAAATTATCTATGTGTATTTGGCAGCATTTTTCCATCTTTAACTTCTATATCAATTACCCCAAAAGGGAAGTTGTTATATTTTAAATCGGCTTGTTGTTTATCCAAATACTTTATAGAGGTTATTTGCTTCATTTCTATTTTAGAAAGCATCTCATCCCTTTGATCAGGTGTTAAATACATACTATTTATGATAATAGGCAACCTTGTATCTAAAGGATATTTAAATTTTTCAATGAAATCTTTTCTAGAAAATAATTCCTCAAAGATTTTGCTTTCTATATCGCTTTTTTCAGAATTTATAATCATTACGGGCATTTCAAAATCCAAACCCAGCTCTTGTGCCCGTACTTTTTCAATATGTTTTATTGTCTCAAATCTCTTAACAATATCATTTTTATCTACAATTTGACCATTATAAATCCTTACATAATTTTTATCGTTCAAATTAATAGCCATCGTTTCTGATTTTACAGCTAAATAATTCTCTTGCGCTGAAATACGACTTATAATTACCAAAGAGAAAACAGTTGATACAACTATTATTTTAATATTTTTCATGCTTACTTTCGTTTTAATAATTTAAAATAATTTTATTTTCTCTTAAACATTAAGCTTTAATTCTATAAGCCTAAACTCGCTGAGATTTCTAGCATTCTTTCAATCGGCTTTTTAGCTTCTGCAATAATATGCTCAGGTACAGTAACTTCAGGTAAGCCATTTTTCATACACAGGTATAATTTCTCCAGTGTATTACGTTTCATATAAGGACAGTCATTACATGCACAACTGTTATTTGGTGGAGCAGGAATAAATGTTTTATCCGGATTTGCTTTCTCCATCTGGTGTATGATACCACTTTCTGTAGCTACAATAAACTCTTTTGCATCGCTGTTTATGGTATATTTCAACAATCCAGTAGTAGAACCAATATAATCAGCCATTTCCAGCACCGCATCTTCACACTCAGGATGTGCAATAAACTTAGCTTCTGGATGCCTTGATTTAAGCTTAGTAATCTTTTCTCTGCTAAAAATCTCATGCACCATACAAGCCCCATTCCATAAAACTAAGTCTCTTCCGGTTTTTTTGGCTACATAAGCACCTAAGTTCTTATCAGGCCCAAAAATTATTTTCTGTTCTTTTGGTAAACTTTCAACAATTTGTACTGCATTTGTTGACGTACAAACAATATCACTTAATGCTTTAAGTTCTGCCGTACAATTTACATAAGTAATTACCAGATGATCAGGATAATTCTCTTTAAATTTCTTGAATAAATGTGGTGGGCAGCTATCAGCTAATGAACATCCAGCTTTTAAATCAGGTAATAAAACTTTTTTCTGAGGAGATAAAATCTTGGCTGTTTCTGCCATGAAATGTACTCCTGCAAAGACAATTACATCAGCTTCTGTTTTTGCGGCTTCTTGCGATAAGCCTAAACTATCGCCTATATAATCTGCAATATCTTGTATATCAGGGTCTTGATAATAATGCGCTAAAATAATTGCATTCTTCTCCTTTTTAAGCTTATCTATTTCAGCAAACAAATCTAGTGTAGGATCTATTTCTTCTTCTATATAGCCTTTTCTATTTAATTCTTCCAAAACTTCCATTCGATATGCTTTTAGCGTTCATTAATTTTTTGTAAAGATACACAGCTTTCAACAGTTCAATAAAATATAATTTATTATATAAAAAGATTCTTGTTGTTTATTAGGATGTGAATATTGTTTAAAACTTCTTAAATAAAATTTTGAGATATGAGTTTTCCTATAATTACTAACAATT
>DDEP01000060.1 GCA_002336465.1 Pedobacter sp. UBA1951 | reverse complement strand
TTTGGGGGCGCTTTTTTTATTTAACCATATCCTAAAACAATGAAAGTACTGAAATTCGGCGGCACATCCGTAGGTTCGGCCGAGAACATTAAAACACTTTTAAAACTTGTATTACAAGAAAAGAAGAACGAGAATCCGGTAGTTGTATTATCGGCAATGAGTGGTGTAACCAACATGCTTACCGAAATGGCCGAAATGGCTGGGCGGGGAGAGCCTTTTAATACACAACTCAAACAAATCGAAAGCAAACATTTTGAAGTAATCAGAGAGCTGCTACCTGCAGCAGACCAAAATCCTGTTTTTACAAAAATCAAGATATTTTTGAATGAACTGGAAGATGTTTTACAAGCAGTTTCTTCTTTAAAAGAATTGAGCTTGCAAACCAAAGATTTGATTTTAAGCTATGGCGAAAAATGCTCTACCTTTATGGTCAGTCACATTGCTAGGCAATATTTTGATAATCCATTATATGTTTTTGGTGCAGATTACATTAAGACCGATCATAATTTTGGCAATGCTAAAGTTGATACAGTTTTAACAGATTTGTTAATTAAAAACTTCTACCGTTCACATCAAGATAAAGTACTTTTTGTAACAGGTTTTATTGCAAGTAACACTGAAAATAAAGTAACCACTTTGGGTAGAGGTGGGTCTGATTATACCGCTGCAATATGGGGTTCGGCTTTGGATGCAGAAGAAATAGAGATATGGACAGATGTAAATGGAATGATGACCGCAGATCCTCGCATGGTAAGGAAAGCATTTTCTTTAGAAGAACTGAGCTATACTGAGGCGATGGAACTGAGTTACTTTGGTGCTAAAGTCATTTACCCTCCTACAATGCTACCTGCATTTCTTAAGAAGATACCACTGGTTATCAAGAACACTTTTCAGCCCAGCTTTAAAGGTACTTACATCAGGAGTGATGTAAAAGCTTCTGTTTTACCGATTAAAGGTATATCATCTATAGACCAGATCAGTATCATTAATTTATCGGGTGGTGGAATGGTTGGGAAAGCAGGTTTCAGCGGTCGCTTATTTTCTTTATTATCCAGAGAACAGATCAATGTAGTATTGATAACCCAATCATCATCAGAACACAGTATAACTTTTGCCTTAAAACCATCGGACGTAAATGCCGCAATAAAACTAATAGAGAAAGAGTTTGAACTGGAACTTAATGCGCAAAAATTAAGTCAGCCAGAGGTAGAACATAACCTTGCGGTTTTGGCAGTGGTTGGAGAAAATATGAAACGTACTCCCGGAATGAGTGGTAGGCTTTTTCATGCGTTGGGCAGAAATGGGATTAATGTAAGAGCCATAGCACAGGGATCCTCAGAGTATAATATTTCGGTGATTATTGGTAAAGACGATTTGTCAAAAGCAGTAAATGCTGTTCATGATGCTTTCTTTACTGATTTGAAACGCACGCTGAACATCTTCTGTTTAGGAACAGGGAATATAGGAAAAACCCTTTTTACACAATTAAAAGAGCAGATGCCGTTTCTGGCAAAAAATAATGATCTGCAGGTAAGGGTTACAGGTATAGGCAATACCCGAAAAATGATTTTTAATGCCGAAGGGCTAGACTTGAATACTTGGGAGATCCAACTAAATGAGTATGGCGAGCAAGCAGAGCTGAAACAATTCATCGAGCAGATGATAGCTATGAATTTACCAAATTGTGTTTTTGTAGATAATACCGCCAGTGAGGAGCCTGTAGCTTTTTATCAGCATATCTTTGAGAATAATATTTCTGTAGTTACCTGTAATAAGAAAGGTAACTCTGCGGCCTACGCACAGTATAAATTGTTTAAAGATACAGCACGTAAACATGGCGTAGATTTTTATTATGAAACCAATGTAGGTGCCGGATTACCTATTATACGCACCTTAAAAGATTTGATGATGAGTGGCGATAAGGTTACTAGAATAGAAGCTATATTATCGGGAACGATTTCTTATATCTTTAACAATTTTAAAGATGAAGCGGGGTTTTATGAAACCGTTAAGCAGGCACAAGATTTAGGTTATACAGAACCAGACCCACGCGATGATCTCAACGGTAAAGACTTTATGCGTAAGATGCTTATCCTTGCCCGTGATGCAGGTTATAGCCTCGAAGCGAATGATGTTAAAATAGATAATATTCTGCCTGATTCGTGCTTGCATGCCCCAACTGTAGAAGCTTTTTACAAAGAACTAGAGCTCAATGCTAATTATTTTGAAGCACTTAAACATAAAGCTAAAATCCAAAATAAGGTATTGCGTTATATAGGTAAATTAGAAGATGGAAAAGCAGAAATTGGTTTACAGATGGTAGATGAAAATCATCCTTTTTATATGCTTTCGGGTAGCGATAACATCATTTCGTTTACTACAGACCGATATATGAACAGACCAATGGTGGTAAAAGGGCCCGGAGCGGGTGCAGAAGTAACTGCTGCGGGTGTTTTTGCAGATATTATTAATGTAGGGAGGGCATAGCATGAAAAAACAGATTAAAGTATTTGCTCCTGCTACTGTAGCTAATGTAGTATGTGGTTTTGATGTGTTGGGTTTTGCAGTAAATGAACCTGGCGATGAAGTGGAAATGACCCTTACAGATGAACCGGGGATTAGAATTATACAGATAACAGGCGATAATGGGCGACTTCCTTTAGAGAGCCATAAAAATACCGTTAGCGTATCTGTACAGCATTACCTAAAACATATCAACCGAGAAGATGTAGGCGTAGAGATTGTGTTGCATAAGAAAATGCCTATAGGTAGCGGATTGGGTTCAAGTTCTGCAAGTACGGTAGCTGGCCTTTTTGCCATCAATCAATTAATGGATAATCAGCTAACTGCAAAAGAACTGGTTCCATTTGCCATGAAGGGCGAAGAATTGGCTTGTGGCTATGGGCATGCAGATAATGTAGCTCCCGCCATAATGGGTGGCTTTGTGCTGATCAGAAGTTATGAACCATTAGATATTATATCTCTACCCGTACCAGCCAATTTGCATGCGGCTATTGTTTATCCCGAAGTTGATGTACCTACAAAAGATGCCCGACAAATGATCCGTACAAAAATTCAATTAAAAGATGCGGTTACACAATGGGGCAATGTTGCAGGTTTGGTGAGCGGACTGTTTTTAGATGATCTAGACTTAGTAGGACGTAGTATGAAAGATGTATTGGTAGAACCCTTTCGTTCTATCTTGATTCCCGGTTTTGAAGAACTGAGAAATATAGCGATGGAAAACGAAGCGGTAGGATTTGGAATATCAGGTTCAGGGCCATCGGTTTTTGCACTAACCAGAAATGCCATTGCCGCCAAGAAAATAACCGATTTGCAACAGGCTCATCTTACAAAAATGAAGATCAACAGCTATGCTTTTGTATCAGCGGTAAATACCGAAGGACCTAAGGTATTGTAAGATTTGCTTGGAAATTATCTACATAATCAATACTTGAAATGGAATTATATTCAACCCAAAATAAAAACTTACGTGTATCCTTTAAAGATGCTGTTTTTAATAGTATGCCCTTAGATAAAGGACTGTATATGCCAGAGGTTATCCCTCAGGTAAATAGCAAATTTATTGACCAAATAGAAAAATACACTTTCCCTGAAATTGCTTTTGAAATTGCTTATACATTATTGAAAGATGAGATTCCTGAAGATCAGTTGAAAAAACTGATAGAGGATGCTGTAAATTTTGAAGCACCCGTAGTAAAGCTTGATGATTCTACTTTTGTATTAGAACTGTTTCATGGGCCATCTTTAGCCTTTAAAGATTTTGGGGCTCGTTTTATGAGCAGGGTAATGGGTTATTTTTTGAAGGAAGATGAACCTTTGCTAGATGTGCTCGTAGCTACATCAGGCGATACTGGAGGAGCTGTAGCCTTAGGGTTTCTAGGTGTGTCCAATACGCGTGTCACTATTCTCTATCCTAAAGGAAAAGTTAGCCCGATCCAGGAACTACAGTTAACCACAAATGGGCAAAATATTAGGGCTGTTGAAATTGAAGGTACTTTTGATGATTGCCAAGCCCTAGTTAAACAAGCTTTTGCAAATGAAGAACTGAATCACAAATTTCGTTTAACTTCTGCTAATTCTATTAATATTGCTCGTTTAATACCACAAACCTTTTATTATTTCAATGCTTATGCCCAACTTAAACGCAAGGGTGTTAAACAGATAACTTTTGCCGTACCTAGTGGGAATTTTGGGAATATTGGCGCGGGTTTGCTGGCTTATAAAATGGGCTTGCCTGTAAAGCAGTTTATTGCAGCAACCAATGTAAATGATACAGTTCCTCGCTATCTGGAAACAGGGGTTTACCAAACCAAACCATCTGTGCCTACTTATTCAAACGCTATGGATGTTGGAGCACCAAGTAATTGGGAGCGAATTATGGATTTGTTCAATAATGACCAAGATGCAGTAAAAGCGATGGTGCAAGCTTATCGTTTTACAGATGAAGAAACATTAAGCGGTATGAAAGCGATATTTGATAAATATGACTACATCGCCTGTCCCCATACAGCTATTGCTTATCTGGCAACAGAGCGCTATAAAAATGAAAGCCAGATAAAGGGAGAAGCTACTGTATTTTTATCAACGGCACATCCTTGTAAATTTCCTGAGGTTTTTCCTGTAGAGGTTGCCGCTAAGATAGAAGTTCCTGTGCAGGTTAAAGATTTGACAAACAAACTGAAACAATCAGAACAATTAGCTGCCAATTTTGATGCGTTTAAGGATTATTTAATGCGGTTTTAATTAAAATAGGCTGCTTAAAGGTTATAATGTCAGACTGAGCTTGTCGAAGCTTTACATTTCGACAGGCTCAATGTGACACAGCCCTATTTAAAACAACCCATTTTTTAGCCGATTATAAATTAATAATATCGGCTTTGCTTTCGTTTCCTGTCCTGTCAACCGCTGTAACCATAATGGCTTTGAGTGTTTGAGTAGATTTAACTTTACCATTTAACTCAATGGTTTTTGGCAATTGCAGGAATGAGCTTTTGGTATTTAGCGTGCGGTATGTCCATTTAGTGCCATACTGTGTATAAACCACATATTTAAATACATCTTTAGCGTTTTTTTGTGTCCATTTGATGTACAGATCGTTATTGCGATTTTCGGTACTTACTAAAGGCGTAGCGGGTAGTTTTTTGTTAAGCCATAAAGATTGAGGTACTAGAGCTTCTTCCTGATAAGGTCCTGCTAGTAAATCTTTGCGCAAACTCTCATGCTGAACTAAAGCCGCGATGCTCCAATGTGCTACTCCGGGCGATAGTGGAGTGGTGGCACGAGAAATCATGATCTGATTGATGATTTCATCACTGTTTTTTTCACCTCCACCTAAACCACTGTTCAATCCTGGCCATAAGTGGCGGTGTTTGGTATTTTCTGAATTCCACCAACCCAATAATACAGGGAAACTCAAAGGAAGATTGTTGATCTGCCAGTAGAGCTGTGGCATAAAATAATCTATCCATCCTTTATTTAACCATAATTTGGCATCGGCATATAGCTTGTCATATTGGTCCATTCCTCTAATAGATTCAGGATAACCCGGGCGCCATATACCAAATGGACTGATACCGAATTTTACATATTTTTTTTCTGCTTTAATGGTTTTATAAACACGTTTTACAAAAATATTTACTTGCTCTCTGCGCCAATCACCTCTTGATAGCTTACCTCCTTTGCCTTGGTAGGCAGCATAACTTTCATCATCAGGAAAATCTGCTCCACCGTTGTATTCAGCATAAGGATAAAAGTAATCGTCAAAGTGTACACCATCTATATCATATCTTTTTACAATATCTTTCACTACAGCGATAGCTAGGTCTTGTGTTCCTTTCTTTGAAGGATCAAACCACCAATAACCTTGTTTTAGTTTTACTACCAAATCAGGATGTTTTTTAACTACAGAAAAGTCGCTAACAGGGCCACCAGCAATATGATGAGCACGATATGGATTTAACCAAACATGAAGCTCCATGCCACGCTCATGTGCAGCATTTACCCAAAATTCTAAAGGGTCGTAATAAGGATCCGGAGCTTTACCTTGTTCTCCTGTTAAGTAATATGACCAAGGTTCTAGGTCGCTTTTATAAAATGCATCTGCTTGTGGTCTGATCTGAAAAATAACTGCATTAAAATTATTTTTCTGCAACATATCTAATAGAGCGATGGCTTCATCTTGTTGTTGTTGCGTGGTAAGACCGGGTTTGCTAGGCCAATTAATGTTAGCAACACTTGCTATCCAAGCCGCCCTGAATTCACGTTGTGCTTTAGGACCATTTACGATTTGACTTTTTGCTTGTAAGATACTTAAACAGGTAAGTAGTGTAAAAAAGATGGTTTTTTTTAACATGGTTACAAAGTATTTTTCTCAATAATAAAGATTTTTATCTAAATACTGCAAATACCTGCAAAACAAAACATAAAGCAGCAAACAATTGTACACCTAATTGATAGGTAAAAGAGAAACAGCTCAATAAGCTTGCAAATAAATCCCGTTACCCGAAAACAGGATTTATTTATATTGTTTTTGATTAAAATATAGCACGTGCTATTTCTTGGGTTTGTTCAGGTTTACCCATGGTATAAAAATGTAATACAGGAGCACCAAATTCAATAAGCTCTTTACATTGTTTGATCATAAAGTGGGTGCCTACTTCCTTTACTTCCTGGGCTGTTTTACAGTGGTGTATGGCATCTGTAAGCTCATCAGGCAGGTCGATGTGGAAAATCTTTGGTAAACTGATCAGTTGCTTGGCAGTACTAATAGGCTTTAAGCCCGGAATGATAGGTACGTTGATATCATTCTCTCGGCATTTCTTTACAAAATCAAAATACCTTTGGTTATCAAAGAACATCTGTGTTACGATAAACTCAGCTCCTAAATCGATTTTATGTTTCAGGTATTTGAAGTCGGTGTTCAGATTAGGTGCTTCAAAGTGTTTTTCTGGATAACCAGCTACGCCGATACAAAAATCGCTTTTAAAAGTTTCAATATCTTCATGTAAAAATTTGCCGTTATTGTGATTTTTGATGTGCTGTACCAAATCACTGGCATATGTATGACCTCCTGGAGTAGGTATAAAGCTCGAATCGGCTTGACGGGAATCTCCTCGTAAAGCCAACACATTATCTATGCCTAAAAACTGAAGGTCTATCAGCGCGTTTTCGGTTTCTTCTTTGGTAAATCCGCCGCAAATCAAATGAGGTACTGCGTCTATTCCATATTTGTTGATGATTGCAGCGCAGATGGCAATAGTGCCCGGGCGTTTACGATAAGATATTTTTTGCAATAAACCATCGCCCTTATCTTTATAGATATAATCTTCTCTTAATGAAGTTACGTCAATAAAAGGAGGATTAAATTCTAGCAAAGGTTCAATTGAATCATAAACCCATTGTATGCTCTGTCCTTTTACAGGCGGTAGCAGCTCAAATGAGAATAAGGTCTTGCCTTTTGCATTTTTAATATGTTCTGTTATTTTCATTGGTTGGTTTGTTGGTTGTTTAGTTTGTTAGTTGCTTGGTACATAGCTTTACTAATCCTACGCAATCCCAATAATAGTATCTTTTATATTATCCTTTGTTTAAATAGCTGATATAGCCATTTATTAT
>DDEP01000244.1 GCA_002336465.1 Pedobacter sp. UBA1951 | reverse complement strand
AGAAGAAGTTAACAAATTATGTTCACGAAGCATAAATGATGATAATTTGGTTAAATCGAGAACAGAAGATATACTGAAAAGGGTAAAAGAACAAGGAGATTCTGCGCTTTTTGCCTATAGCGAATTGTTTGATAGCGTAACCTTACCTAAGCTTTATTTGGACGAAGAAGAGTTAAAATCTATTGCAACTCAGATACCTGAAAAAGTAAAAAGTTCCATTGATGTTGCTTACCAGAACATCTATGCATTTCACAAAAATCAAATCATTGCCGAACCTAAAATAGAGACCATGCCAGGTGTAACCTGCTGGCGTGAAAACAGACCGATAGAGAAAGTTGGCCTTTACGTACCCGGCGGCACTGCAGTACTGCCAAGTACTTTTTTAATGCTCGGCATCCCAGCTAAAATTGCAGGTTGCAAAGAGATTATAGTCTGCTCTCCGCCCCAAACTAACGGAAAAGTAAATTGCTATATTGCTTATGTTGCTTTGCTTCTAGGTGTATCGCGAATTTACCTTATAGGTGGTGCGCAAGCTATTGCCGCAATGGCTTATGGAACTGAAACCGTACCTGCTGTTTATAAAATATTAGGGCCCGGTAACCGCTATGTAACCGAGGCTAAAAAAATGGTGCAAAATACAGTTTCCATAGACATGCCGGCAGGTCCTTCAGAGGTTTTGGTACTTGCCGATGAAACTGCCAATCCGTCATATCTTGCAGCCGACCTACTTGCTCAGGCAGAACATGGAATTGATAGTCAGTCTGTTTTGGTTTCTACTTCACAAAATATTATAGAAGAAACTTTAAAAGAAATTGATATACAGCTTAATATTTTACCAAGAAAAGAGATTGCTGCCGCAGCATTACGCAATTCTTTTATCGTTCTAAGCGAAAATCTTAATGAAAGTATGGCTTTTAGTAATCAATATGCCCCAGAACATCTCATTTTAGCCACAAAAAAGAATGAGGAAATTATCCCTTTGATAATCAATGCTGGCTCAGTATTTATCGGCAGTCTTACTCCCGAAAGTGCAGGTGATTATGCTTCTGGAACCAATCATACTTTACCTACAAGTTCCTTTGCCAAAGCTTATTCAGGTGTTTCAGTTGATACATTTATCAAGAAAATTACGTTTCAACAATTAGATACCAATGGGTTAAAGAATATTGGGGCTACTGTTGAAACACTTGCAGAGGCCGAAGGCTTACAGGCGCACAAAAACGCAATTAGCATTCGTTTAAGAGATATAAAATAACTTTAACACAGACATCAACCTAAAACCTACAAAATGGACATCCGCGATTTACAAAGAGAAAATATTAAAAACCTTAGCCCCTACTCTACCGCAAGAGATGAATTTAAGGGAGAAGCCAGCATTTTTTTAGATGCCAACGAAAACAGTTTTGGTTCGCCTTTACCAGCCGATTACAACCGTTACCCAGACCCTTTGCAGCTTGACCTAAAAGAGGCGATCAGCAAGATAAAAGGCGTACCTATTGAGAACATGTTCTTAGGGAATGGTAGTGATGAGGCAATAGATCTGCTCATAAGAGCATTTTGTAATCCGGGCAAAGACAATATCATCATACTTCCTCCAACTTATGGCATGTATGAGGTTTCAGCCAACATCAACGATGTTGAAGTTAAAAAAGTAAGTCTGCTACCCAATTTTCAGCTCGATTTGGAACGCATTGCAGAAACCATTAACAGCAATACAAAAATCATTTTCATCTGCTCGCCCAACAACCCTACAGGAAATTCTCTAATTAGAAGCGATATAGAGACGATTTTAGCCAACTTTGAGGGCTTGGTAGTGATAGATGAGGCTTACATCAATTTCTCTCGCCAGAAGTCATTTATTCAAGAACTGACCGAGTATGCTAATTTGGTGGTATTGCAAACTTTCTCCAAAGCTTGGGGATTGGCGGCCATTAGGTTAGGAATGGCTTTTTCTTCTACGCACGTAATCGACATTTTAAACAAGGTTAAACCTCCCTACAATATTAATCAGCCTACGCAGGATCTAGCGCTTACTGCCTTAGAAAACATACAACAGGTTAATGAATGGATAAGAGCTACCGTGGCTGAACGTGAAAGACTCACTAACGCATTAGCCAGAATAGAAGTGGTAAAAAAGATACACCCCTCAGATGCTAATTTCATTTTAGTTGATATTGAAGATGCACAAAATTTGTATTACAAGTTGTTAGAGCAAGGAATCGTAGTAAGAGACCGATCAAATGTTTCCCTTTGCGAAAATTGCTTAAGGATAACGATAGGAACCACCGAAGAAAACAATGAATTGTTAAAAACCCTTTCCATTCTTACCGAACAAACCATTTAAAAATGCCGAATACCACAAACCATACTACAAAAACCAAAGTATTGTTCATAGATCGTGATGGCACATTGATACTAGAGCCCGAAGATGAACAGGTAGATAGTTTCAGCAAGCTTAGATTTTATCCAAAAGCACTTTATTATCTTTCTAAAATAGCAAGAGAATTAGATTATTGCTTGGTAATGGTTACCAACCAAGATGGTCTGGGTACCGCTTCACATCCCGAGGAAAATTTTTGGCCAGTGCACAACTTTGTGATAGATGCCTATGCAGGCGAAGATGTGGTTTTTGAGGAAGTGATCATCGACAAAACTTTTGCTAAAGACAATGCTCCTACCCGAAAACCGGGAACGGCATTGTTAACCAAATACCTTGATGAAACCATTTATGATTTAAAAAATTCATTTGTAATTGGCGACAGGTTAAATGACGTAATCTTAGCTAAGAACCTTGGTGCTAAAAGTATCTACATTAGACAGAACGACAATTTGGGTAA
>DDEP01000182.1:17389-29238 GCA_002336465.1 Pedobacter sp. UBA1951 | reverse complement strand
TAAATCATCATTATGCATGGCGATCAATTCTGTATCTTCTACCGCAATAATAGATTCTTGTGAGGGTACTATACCATGCAGCCCAGAAATAGAACTCACAAATTCGTTATCAATAGAGATATAGGTAACAATTTGCTTTTTCTTATGGACAGTCTGCCCCATCAAAGCCCCCTTTTTAATGAAATACATATACTGACACCGCTCGCCTGCATTTAGCAATACTTCATTTTTGGGCAGTTCCAAAAATACCGTTCTTTCATGAAAAGCGGCCGAAAGCTCCTTACTTATGGGATATATGGTTCCCAGTATATTTAAAATATAAGCTACATCTTCTTTCCGAGCTTTTTTGTAATGCATATAATTTTTACAGNNTGATTTGCTCGTCGGTTGAATTAGTTGACTTAACCACGAACTATGGACAACCAAACTGCAACTGCTGTCTTCAGTCTATTGACTTTAGACTTTTTCAGTTCATCCGTTTTCGGTTGTTAATTTTGCTATACTTTAAACTATTTCTTAGGGGTATTTATTTTTAGATACGTCTCTATCAGTAAACCGTAAATTAATCAAAAATTAACCCCAGTTTTTTTAAACTTAAATTTAAATACTGATATTTAAGCATCATGATGGTATCTGAAAGAACGCTGAAATGGGCGTTAAGTTTGTATCCTCCTTTGCTTTTTCAACGCATATGTGTAAAGAAATTCCATAAAGGTTTTAAAGGAGTTGATGTAAAAATCAGCAACAGCTTTTTAAACAGAAATTACAATGGCTCTATTTTTGGTGGCACCATCTATGCAGCTACAGATCCATTTTATGCCATTCTGTTTGATCAGCTTATGCAAAGAAAAGGTTATAAGTGCAGGGTATGGTTAAAAAGTGCTTCTATACAATATATAAAACCAGGTATGTCTGCGCTGTATTTTACCATTACCATCACAGATGAAATGATAGCCGAAGCAGAAAAAGCGCTCATAAAAACTGGAAAATTTGTAAAAGCCTACCCTATGGAACTTTTTAATAAACAAGGTGAGCTTTGCGCAACAGTTATGAACGAAGTTTACTTAAGGAATAAATATCCAAACGAAAATAAAAGGGTAGCCATTTAATGAACATCAGGAAACTCATATTAGAAGGCGAAAATGTTGGTGTTGATTTCAAAAAAACAATAAGCAATTGCGAAAAAATCGCCAAAACGCTGGTTGCTTTTGCCAATAATCAAGGCGGCATGCTGCTCATTGGTGTGGCCGATGATGGCGCTGTTAAAGGCGTAAAATCAGAAGAAGAAGAACGTTTTATGATTACCAAAGCGGCTCATATTTATTGCAAACCAGCCATAGAGCCCGAGTTTGAAGAAGTTTATATAGATCATAAAACCGTATTGGTTGCAAAAATTCCTCAAAGCGACACCAAACCTCATTACGCTTTAGACGAAAACCAAAAATGGTGGGTATATTTTAGGGTAAAAGATAAAAGTGTACTAGCTAGTAAGATTTTGGTAGATGTACTTAAGAAAGGAAAATTAGAAAGCAACCTGTTAAGCTATACAGAACAAGACAAGGTATTTTTACAACATCTTAAAGAATACCATCGCGCTACTTTAAAAGAGCTTTCAAAGCTTACCAGAAGTTCTTATAAAAATGCCCAAAAAACCATTGTCAATCTCATTTTAATGGGTAGTATAACCCCACACATTTCTGAAAAAGAAGAGTACTATACGCTAAGCGATTAAAAAAATCGTGATTATCTGGGTTAAAATTACGATTTTTGCAGGCTTATGTTTAGCTATTCATTTAAGAAATACAAACCTTATTACAACGAAAACTTAAAACTTGCATTACCTATCGTGGTATCGCAATTAGGGCATACTTTAGTGCATATGGCCGATGGTATTATTGTGGGTCATTTTGCCGGAACGGTGCAATTGGCTGCTGTATCTTTGGTAAACAGTCTTTTTATGCTCATATTGGTTTTAGGTCTTGGAATTTCATATGGCTTAACACCTTTAATAGCACAAGCAAACGGAAGCAAAGATTACGAAAAATGTGGTAAGCTATTATCAAACAGTATTTTAATCAATTTCATCTTTGCCCTTATCTTGGTGGCTTTGGTTTATCTGGTATCTTTTACCCTGATCAATAATTTAGGGCAATCTGCCGATGTAGTTGAGCATGCCAAACCTTATTTAAGATTAATGGGAGTTTCCATTATCCCCTTAATGATCTTCCAGTCGTTTAAGCAGTTTACAGAAGGTTTGGGCTTTACCAAACAAGCCATGTCTATTTCTATATGGGGCAACATTGTAAACATTATTTTCGGGGTCATTTTTGTAAAGGGTATGTTTGGTATTGAACCTATGGGCGTTAAAGGCGTGGGCTATGCTACCTTAATAGATCGTGTAGCCATGGCTATAGCTATGGGTGCTTACGTGTTTAACTCAAAACGCTTTATACCCTACTTAGGTCACTTTGCCTTTAAAGCAATTAACTTTAAAAAAATAAAAGAGATCATTAAACTGGGTGCGCCTGTTGCCATGCAATATTCTTTTGAAATCAGCGCATTTAGTGGTGCAGGCATCATGATCGGTACCATAGGAAAAGTTGAACAGGCTTCTCATTTCACAGCTTTATCTTTGGCTGCGTTTACCTATATGTTAGCCAGTGGCATTGCTTCGGCAGCTACCATAAAAACAGGTCACAATTATGGAGGCAAGAAATTTATGGACCTGCGTTATTCGGCCATAGCCAGTTACCATGTAGTACTTTTATTTATGGGTTTTACAGCTATTTTATTTATAGGTGCCAACCAATTTTTGCCTTATATTTTTACCGATGATAAAATGGTGGTCGGACTTGCGGCACAGCTATTGATCATTGCTGGTTTTTTCCAGTTATTTGATGGTACACAGGTAGTGGGTTTGGGTGTATTACGAGGCATTGGCGATGTAAATATCCCTACTTTCATCACGTTTCTGTCTTATTGGGTGGTGGGCATACCTTTGGGTTATTATGTAGGTATATATCATGGTGTTGGCGTTAAAGGCATATGGTATGGCTTAACTTTTGGCCTTCTTGCTGCCTCTATCCTATTATTCTGGCGTTTCCAAGTATTGAGTAAAAAGTTAGCTCAAGCTAATTAGAATTAGTCTAAATAATTTGCTTTAACGAACTATTTTTTCCAATTTTGCGGCTGTTTATAATTAGTCTAAATTGAAAAGATTTTATACTTTACTGATATTCGGATTTTTGCTGGTTAATTTAGAGGTGAATGCTCAAAATAGCTTAGCTATTTCGGGCTTGATCGTTACTTCTTCAAATAATCCAATGGAGAATGTAAATATTAAAATAATAGAAACCAATCAGTATTTTATTAGTAACAAAGCGGGTTTTTTTAACGTACAGTTAAATAACATTGGTAAAACTACATTAACATTTGAATTTTCATATATAGGTTATCAAAAACTCATTAAACAAGTTAAGCTAGAAACCAATCGATTTGATTTTGGCAAGATAGTTTTGAATGAACTTAGTTTAAATCTAGCTACCATTGATATTAACGCGAAAAGAAATTATGAAGGCTCTTCTAATTCGTCGCTTATTATTAGCAGAGATATTATAGAACGTACGCCGGCTTTAAGTATTACGGATCTCCTAAATCAGATTCCTAATAGAAAAGTAAACCCTCCATCCTTACAGAATGTACAGAATTTAACCTTACGTTCTACCTATGCCCCCACCACTAATAATAGAGGGGCTTTTGAAATGAGCAATGCATTTGGGGTAGCTATCATTGTTGATGGAAATGCTATCAGCAATAATATGAATATGCAAAGTTTCAATCCCGGCCTATTAGGTATGGGAAATTCTTATTTAAATAGTGAAAATAGCTATGGCTTAAATGGGTCATCAACCACTGCTTATTCGGGAGATTATGCTTTTAGTGGTACCGATTTACGCCAAATACCTGCCGATAATATAGAAAGCATCGAGGTAATATCGGGAGTTGCGCCAGCAAAATATGGAGATTTAAGTGAAGGAGCTGTTATAGTTGAATTACAGGCTGGTAAAGCACCCGCTTATTTACGTACCCAATTAAGAGATAACGCCACTTCTTATGGTTATTCACAAGGATTTAGCTTATCACCTAAAGCAGGCTCATTAAATATTGGAGTAAATTATACTAACTCTTTTGCTGATAATCGAGATAAAATAAAAGCTTATAAAAGAATAAATCTTTCTACTAAGCACACTAATTTTTATGGCAAGGAAAAACGATTAAAAAACACATTAAGCATAGATTATGGCAGAAATCTAGATGGTATAAAAAATGATCCTGACGACATTAATAAAACAGGAGTACGATATGATAGTTGGAATTTTAGCGTTGCTAACAGAAGCTTCTACAGATTAAACAACGGTTTTATTAAAAATATCTCACTGAATCTTCGCTATGCAGAGGGGCACCAAGTTAGCTATAGAGAACAATTTAGAAATGACCCTTATGCAATTATATCAGAAGCTTTAACTACAGGCATACATGAAGGTGAGTACGTAAAAGGTATTTATACTGCTCAATCGTTAATAGATGGCAGGCCTGTAAATGCTACAGCTAAATTAGATTTTAGTTCTGATCTAAAAACCGGAAATATTACTCATTTTATTGACTTTGGTTTAAGTTATGATTATGGGGCTAATAAAGGTTTAGGGCAAGTACTGGATCCTACACGACCTAGAATACTTAGTTCAGTTTCTCCAACATCAGTTTCTCCCAATAGATCAGAACGTTATTATGATTTTTCTTTAGCAGTAGCTCAACAAAATGTTGGGTTTTATATAGATGATGTTTTTAAAACAAGCGTTTTTAAAAAAGATCTAAATGTTAGGCTAGGTGCAAGATATGATATCCAAAATGCATTACCAACATTCTCTCCAAGAATCAATGCAAATTATGCCTTAACCAAAAATATAAAAATTGGTTTAGCTTATGGTTTAGCGTTTAAATCTCCTTCTTTAGCACAAAGATATCCAGGTCCTTCATATTATGAAATTCCTTTACTTAATGCTTATAATGGAAATGCTGCTGAAAGTACATATTTGGTTTATGTAAATAGATATGATCCAACTTCCAAAGATATTAAATCTGCAAAAAGTCAAACCTTAGAGTTTACTTCCCAGTTAAAGTTCGATAATTATAATATTTCGATTTCTTTATTTAATAAACAATCTAGAAATGGCATCAGTACGGTAGCTAAAAGAAAATTTGTAGAGCTGCCAACTTATGTTGCTACCACTATTCCCAACCAAAAACCAATAGTTACTCAAACCGGAACAAAAGTTTATAATTTCACTTATTATGAATTTAAAAACGATTTATCTTCTGATAATAATGGAATTGAGCTAATTGTTAACTCTCCAAAAATAGAAACTATAGCAACAAGTTTTAATTTAACTGCTGGATTATATCAAACTAAATATCACACAGAAAGCCTCCGACAAAAAAGCTTTGATGACGAGGCAGGAAATACTAAACCTAATTATGCTATTTTAGGGTTTTACGAACCGAATAACCGTACATCTTATTTAAGTAATGCCTCTTTAAGCTCATCTACTCATATACCTAAAATTAGTCTTATAATTAGTTTTATAGCCGATTTTTCTTTATTGAGAAGAACTATTTTACCTGCAACGGCAGGTGTTCCCTTAGCTTATTTAACTCGCGATGGAAGACATATAAGCATACCTAATCCTGACCCTCAAAATCAAGATTATAAACACTTATTTATCCCTTCAAATGAATTAAATGAAGACAATCTTCCGAAAATCATACCCAATTTTCATTTGAGTATGGCCAAAGAATTCAAAAAGCGTATCAGATTTGCGTTTAATGTTTATAATGTATTTAATTACCAACCCTATTATATAACCAGTTCAAATAATTACATATTTCCTAATAATCCTCCAACTTTCGGAGCAGAAATATCTCTTAAACTATAAAATTATACTCATATGAAAAAGCACTTTTACGTTCTTATTATTAGTTTATTTGCTTTAGCTTGTAAGAAAAATAATACTACAGATATACATCCTATAGATGTTAATATTAATGTAGCATACAACCTTGAGGCAAGTGGTTATAAATTACCATTAAATAAGGTAAACATAAAAATAACAAATATTAGCACTAAATCTAAACAAGAACTCAAGGTATCAGAAGATGGAACTCTTGTCATTCCTCAGTTATCGCCCGGAAGTTATGACATAGATGCAAGCGCAACGCTTACAGCAGAAGAATATACTACTATTACTTCAATACCTACAGATAAAGATGTGGTCTTTAATGCCTCTATAAAAAACAAAATAATTCCAGTTGGTTTTAATGAAACAATATCTCTTAAACTGGTAGCTGGAAGCGTTAGCGATTGGGTAATCAAACAGATTTATTACGCAGGTTCTGATAAGGTAAATGGTGCATTATTCAGAGATCAGTTTATAGAGTTTTATAATAATAGTGATAAGGTTTTGTATGCTGATAGTCTTTATTTTGCAGAAACTGTTGGTTTAGTTTCTAAAACATCTGCCAACACCTATAACATATTAAAGTCCACTAATCAAATGGATTGGAGCAAAGCTTTAGACATGCCCTCAAGTGTTGATGCTAATAATGATTACATCTATGCAAGAGCATTGTTGATGATTCCTGGTACAGGTAAACAATACCCGGTTCAACCCGGTAAAAGCATTGTTGTTGCCCAAACAGCTCTAAATCATAAATCTCCTTTTACCGGAAGAGATGGGAAACCAATTAGTGTGCTAAATCCAAGTTTAACTATTGATCTAAGCACTGCAGATTTTGAAGCATACTACGCACCTTTTTTAACAAAACCACTGGCTTCTGATATTGATAACCCAGATGTCCCTAATCTTACTGTGTTATCATATTTTGGTAATGATATGATTTTTGATAATCCAGGTAGGTATTCTTATGCTCTAATTAAGGTAGATGGCACACAAAATCCAAAAAACTGGCCAATGTATCCATATCCAACCAAAGCTACACCAAGCTCTACTGCTACCAGATATTATCAAATTCCAGTAAAGTATGTGATAGATGCAGTAGAAATATCTCCTGCTGAGGCCGAAGATAGAATTCCTAAAAAATATGGTGCAGGTTTAGATGCTGGCTTTACTTATGTGCCACTTGGTTCTTATACTTCTCAATCGGTTATCAGAAAAACTGAAAAAACAGTAAATGGCCGTATTGTTTTAAAAGATACCAATAATAGTACAGAAGATTTTACTTACCTAAATATAGCTAACCCTAGGGGTTTTAAATAAAAAGAAACAATTTGCTACTTTTTACCATGTAAGTTAGGAACAATAGACAATTAAAATGCAAAAAAGCACATATAGTATTCTTTTATTTTTATTGCCATTATTTACTTTAGCACAAAAAAAAGATACGACAGAATCTATTGCTGACAGATCTAAAAAAGTATATTCTGATTCTGTACAATTCGCTAAATATAGATTTGCAAAACAAAGTAGCTATTACTTAGCAGACCTCATGCCCTTACAAGTAAATAGGGCAACAATTTTATATAATTTTCAACGTGGAAATTTTATTCAAGCACAAGGAGCTACCACTATCAATAAAGGTAATTTTTCTACAGAAGGAGCAACTAATCTAGGAAGTGTAAAGGTATTTGGCAGTTTAGACTATCAGAAAGTTTTTGAAGATAGTACCAGCTATGCCCACCAAACAAGAAGTAATACCACTACATCTTTTTACTATGGGTCGCCAGCTTATGTGCATTATGAACGTACCATTTACGCTTTTAATGCTATGGCAAGTAAAAGCCTATATCAAAATAGATTAGATATTTCACTTGAAACCAATTATAAAATAGGTGATCATTTTTCTACTAATGATCCAAGAGGGTCAATAGGTGAATATCAGTTCAATTTAAAAGGTATAATCGCCTATCGTTTTTCGTCGCTCTTTAAAGCGGGTTTAGGTTATATGCATGGTTATGGTAGAGAACGTGTAAATATAGGGTACAAAAACCCGAGATATTATGAGAGCTCCACATTCCCTATTTATTATACGCATAAAGTAAATGGATATAATGAATGGAAAGATTGGTTAAAAGAACGTGCATATCAAAACAAAATGCTTAGAAATGGCATGGATGCTTTTATAGATTTCCATGGCAATGGAATTGGTAATTTTTATCTTAATGGCAGTTATTTTGAAGAAAAACAGCATTACTTTTCTACCAACAGTAGCGGTTTCACAGATTTAGCAAATTATAACATTGAGACTACAAAAATCAATTTGTTATGGAATAAGAATTTACAATCTCATGCTTATGGCGCTATAGTTAACTATCAAAATCAATTTGGAAAAGACTATCATATAGAACATAAAGCCAATAATTATATTTACGATGGTAGTTTTTTAACACTAAAATTTTATTTTGATAGTTATTCTGGTATAAAAACACATAACTATTATTTAGCCATTGAGCAAAATAGTGAAGAAAGAGTAGATGGTGTGAGTAATAATCGCGTTTATTATAACAATATGCAACTTTCTCTTGGATATACGCAACGCTATCATTTTACTACTAAACACGATCTATCCATTGGTTTAACCGGTTCTTATAAATTACCCGTTAACAGTGATTTTAAGGTGTTGCAAGATCCCGGTTATTTTACTCAAAATGTAATTAACAGAGATTACATTTTTAATACAGCCACTGTAATTGGTGGAGCTTTAAAAGGAGTTTATGGTTTTCCAGTATTTAGCACGATGAAAGGTGATATTTCTCTAAACTGCTTATACTTGTATAAAGCGGATGAAAAAGCTATTGAAAGTAGTAATTATGTTTCTCCGGGAAAAGATCGTTTTTATTCAGATATTAGCCTAAACCTATATTTTTGACACACATGAAAAAGGCGTTTGCAGGGTTAGTTGCAGTTCTTGGGATTTTATTTTTTGTTTCTTTCAGGGGAACCGAATTTATTAAAGGTGATGAACTTACTCCAGATAGTTTGCGTAAGATCTATAGCCAATCTCCAGATAAATGGCCAGCTCCTAATGTAGACAAAGGCGTAAACTGGAAAGAGTTAGGTGTACTGCCCCCCTCTCCTATAAATTTAAAAGACGATTCTATCAGGAAGATTGTTGAACTAGGTCGTTTATTATTTTTTGATCCGCGTTTATCATCATCTAACCAAATTTCATGCTCAAGCTGTCATGCACCTGATCTAAATTGGGCCGATGGCAGAGAGGTTTCTGTTGGGCATGACCATTCGCCAAATAAGCGCAATGCCATATCTCTAGAAAATGTTTGGGCGCAAAAAAAACTATTTTGGGATGGCAGGGCCGATAGCTTGGAGCAACAGGCCGAAGGACCAATAAGCAGCGAAATAGAAATGCACCAAGATTTAAAAGAATTGGCCAAGAAAATAGGTAAAATAAAAGGTTACAAACCTTTATTTTTTGCCGCATTTAAATCTGATAAAGTTACCAACCAGCGTATATTAAAAGCATTGGCTGTTTACCAACGTACCATTGTAAGTCGTAAAACCGATTTCGACAGGTTTTTAGAAGGTAAAAAAGAAGCACTTACAGATCAACAGGTTTTGGGCCTGCACCTTTTCAGGACTAAGGCCCGCTGCATAAATTGCCACAATGGTCCTTTATTTACCGATTTTGATTTTCATAATGTAGGCTTAACTTATTATGGGCGCAAGTACGAAGATCTAGGTCTTTATAACATTACCAAAAAACCTGAAGATGTAGGCAAGTTCAAAACTCCAAGTTTACGTAACGTAATGCGTACTGCACCATGGTTTCATAATGGGCTTTTTCCTGAGATGGAGGGTGTAATGAACATGTACAATGTAGGTATGCCCGTTCAAAATGTTAAACCAGAGCAGGTTAACGATCCTTTGCTACCTAAAAACGACAAATTGTTAAGGGGATTAAAGCTAAGTAAAGCAGAAAGAGATGCCGTTATATCGTTTTTATATGCGATAAGCACCACGCCGTGGAAGGACAGGCAACCCGAGTTGCCAAAATAAGCAACAACTATGCGTTGACTTTCTTATCTTTTTTAAACAGCGATTTTTTAGCCAATTGTTTCATTTCTTCATTTTGTTCATTATTATTCCTGCTAATGATATAGTAAATGAAACCTAATATGGCTACAATAGCTACTGCAATAAGAATAAAGTTAATTTTCATTATCTTAAATTTGATATAACAAATTTAATTTCAACAAATTAAGTGGTTGTTAAGTAGTTGTTAAGGTTTGTGGTTAATGCTGAAACTGTAAGAACTGTTTAAGTTGGAAGCCACAAGCTAAAAAAGTTCTTTTTGCTCATCTATCCTATTTCGCATTTTAGGTTCATGAAAATTAGAAAAACCTACGCCTATCAGCCTTACAGATTTGCCTTCAAAATCTGCATGTTCTATGAGTGTTTTAGCGGTAAGGTAAGCATCGTTCTCATTTGTTATAGGTTGCTCAAAAGATGTACTTCTGGTAATTTGCTTAAAATCTGCAAATTTTACTTTTACAGTAAGCGTTCTACCATATAAACGATATTGGTTAAGCCGCTTAAAGGCTGATTGCGTAATGCGCAACACATGTTCATACAACTCTGAACCCTTATCTAAGTCGTAACTAAAAGTATCTTCAGAACTGATGGATTTGGTTTCCCTATCGGGTTTCACCGCTCTGTTATCTATTCCTCTAACAATGTTATAAAAGAACTTTCCAGATTTACCAAAAAGTATCATTAAACGCTCTTCGGTAAGTTTTTTTAAATCGCTGCCTTTTCTTATGCCTTGCATTTTCATGCGTTCTGCAGTAACCTTACCCACACCATGAAACTTCTCTACCGGCAGCTTTTCCATAAATTTTTCAATTTTAGAAGGGCCTATAAAAGTCAAACCATCTGGTTTGTTCATATCAGAAGCGATTTTAGCCACAAATTTATTAGTGGAAACGCCTGCAGAAGCAGTAAGGTTCAATTCGTCTTTAATTGCTTTTTTGATTTCTTCTGCAATGGTTATGGCCGAACCGATGTTCAGTTTATCTTCCGTTACATCGAGGTATGCCTCATCTAAAGACAAAGGTTCTATCAAGTCGGTATAACGGCTAAATATCTCTCTGATTTGCCTTGAAACCTGCTTATAAACATCAAATCTAGGATAGACAAAAATAGCATATGGACATAATTGCTGTGCTTTTTTTGAGGGCATTGCAGACCGCACGCCAAAAGCTCTTGCTTCATAACTGGCTGTAGCTACCACACCTCTCCCTTCGGGCGTACCGCCCACAACCAGAGGTTTGCCCCTGTATTGCGGAAAATCACGCTGTTCTACAGAAGCATAAAAAGCATCCATGTCTATATGTATAATCTTACGGATCACTAATTAAAAGTAATTTCTAATCTGAGATGTATTTGAGATACGCTCTATCACTCCAAAAAGTATAATTACGACTCTTGAACTTCGTTCCGTTAAAAATCAAGCTGATAAAACCATTTTTCTCTACCAAGTTGGTGTGATAGATTTTGGCCTCAGGGTTTTTGATCAGCACAAAGTCTATGGTATGATTCTTATTAAAGAAATCCATCCTATCGCTCAGGTTTAAATTAGATAAATTAATCTTTTCTGAAAGATCTTTAGCCATGAGCTGGCTCCTGTACCATGTACCTCCTTTAGGCGAAACCAAAGGCTTACCGTTAAATACCACAACGCTGTCGTTATAGGCTATTACCTGTAAGGCATTGTTTTTATCTTCAAGCCAGTTAAGCAGCTTGTCTTTATGCTGAGGG
>DDEP01000182.1:0-17344 GCA_002336465.1 Pedobacter sp. UBA1951 | reverse complement strand
ATTAAAATTCTTATACTTTTCATGCAGCAATGCAACTATATTGGCAATAACCTGATCGGCATTTTTATATTTTTTGCGCCAAGCCGGCCAGCTTTTTAAATCATTTTCGGCGTACACTACTACATAATTGCTATGTCTATCTGTTTCTCTTATAAAAGCGGTTTGCGCACCGATATGCTGTATATCAAAATGCCAGTCATCATTGGCACTTAATTTCTTTCCAAAAGTTTGCGATGTGGTATTTCCATTGGGTAGTGCATATAAGATAATTTTTAAAGGTCTTTTAGGATTGAAATCTGCAGGTTCATCTATGGTCAAGGTAATTCCTGTGTCTATTTTGAGTGTTTTAAAGCTGGCCATTTTTTGCGGTAGTGCAAGTTGCGCCATAGCGCTTTTTGCCAGCAGCAACGTGAAAAATAAAACCAACCTTAAATATTGCATACCATAAAAATAATAAGTATTTACTTAATTCTAGGTTTCTTGCCTATATTTAAAACTGCACCTATGGTAAATATAGAATAACCCGCGTTTAAGAACTTTCTGCTCTTTAAACCGATGTTGCTACCTGTAGTATATTGCAATTGAAATTCATCGCTTAACACCATACGCGTAAAAAAAACAGGTTCTATAAATATATTGTCCTCATTTGCATGAGGTACATTGTTAATGGTAAAATCTTTGGTTTCTGCATAGCTTAAACGCCATGCCATACCATAATTTAATTTAAGCTGTGTGCCAAACAAACGTACGGTATCTATCTTTTTTGAGCTGTAATTTACCTGTAAAAAGGTTTTGTTATAACGAGCATGCTGCACATCTGTAGCCAAAAGCATTTCTTTGTTATCATAGGTACGAGAAGTTTTGATGTTTTTACCACTGCCTACACCAGCGTAAACTTCTAAAATACGGTTATTATCTGGACCGAAATTTCTGAAATACCCTCCTCCTACTTCATAAAGGCTATGCTCTAAATCCTTACTGTATTTTTCGCTGTTAAGATATGCCGCATTACCTATAACCGCAAAGTGATCACCCACAGCGTAAGCACCGTTAACATTAAAATTTCCTTTTAAAGAAATATGCGCTGCAGCAGAAAATTCGCCTTGGTTACTTAGCATTGGGGTATTGGGTACAACGGGCATATAAATAGACGAACAAGCACTTAAAGAGAGTATAATGGCGGCGAGGGTAATCTTTTTTAGCATAAAGTAATTAACGTTATTTCTCAGAAAAATTATGCAATGCTGCTAAATTTAAGCCCAAAATACCAGTTATACGTTCAAATTCTGGCTGTACGTTAGCAGTAATATGAACAGGTTCTGCGCTAACTGGATGCGCAAATACTAAAGAACTGGCATGTAAAAGCATGGTATTCATTTGGTAATGCTCTTTAAAATAACGGTTTTGCTTATTGCATCCATGTGGCCGATCTCCTATAATGGGATGAAAAATATGGGCAAAATGTTTACGCAGTTGGTGCATCCTTCCCGTTTTTGGGTTTGCCTCTACCAAACTATAGCGACCCGTTGGATGTTTGCCGAACTGTACGGGGATTTCTGCTCTCTTCAAAGTCTTGAAAAAAGTAAAAGCATCCTGCAGAGTGCCATTTTCTTTGGCTAGCGGATAATCTATCTCCATTTCATCGGGTGTAAAGCCTCTCACTATAGCCAAGTATTTTTTATCTACCAAGCCTTCCTGAAACTGTTTTTGCATTTCAATTTCTACTTCTTTAGAAAAAGCGAACAGCAGCACACCTCCAGTTTTTCTATCGAGCCTGTGCACAGGATTTACCTGTTTTCCTACTTGATCCCTAAGCAATTGTAAAGCAAATTCTTTGGCATCATTGGCCAGCTTAGAACGATGCACCAATAAACCATGAGGTTTGTTGATCGCAATAAGGTCATTATCCTGATAAACTATTTCTAACATGCGGAGCTAAATTATAAAATTTGTTTCCGCTGTAGGCTTAAAAACTTAAAAATCATGTAATAAATCTGTTTTCAGGCACTTTATCTGCTCTATCAAATTATTGATACAAAATCGGGATTTGAGCTGAATAGTAGTAAATTTAACCAACTCAATTTAATTGAAATGAAGAAAAAACTATTAAGCTTATTTTTAATTGCACTGGCAAGCAACAGTTTTGCGCAAGATGCAGTTACTTACCAAAAGCCAGCCAAAGAAATTGTGGACCTGCTGTTGGCCAAGCCTACACCCGGTGTAAGTATAGACAGCAAGGCCGAATGGATTTTATTTAGTGAAAGAAATCCTTATCCTTCAATAGAAGAACTGGCCATGCCCGAGTATAAAATTGCGGGTATGCGTATCAATCCTAACAATTATTCGCCAAGCCGCCAGACCTTTATCAATAACTTTAGTTTAAAGAATATCAAAACAGGAAAGACCGTAACTATTACAGGTTTACCTGCTACCTTATATGCTGGTAATGTGCGTTGGAACCCAAGCGAAAACAAAATAGCTTTTACCCAAACGGGACAAAACAGGATTGACCTTTATGTAATTGATGTAGCCACAGGAAAAGCTGCTAAAGTTAATAAACAACCTTTAAATGCTATTTTAGGTTCGAGCATTATATGGCTAGATGACCAAACCCTTATCTATCAGGTGGCTACCAAAGCCGCTAGCATGGCTCCTGCCCGTCCGTTAGCACCTAAAGGCCCTACCGTACAAGAAAACTTGGGCAAAGTAGCACCAAGTGCAACCATACAAGATTTAATTAAATCGCCTTATGATGAGCAGTTATTTGAGTTTTTTGCTACATCGCAATTGGTACAAAATAAAAACGGCATCGAAACCCCTATCGGTTCGCCTGCTATTTACAGTTCAGTAAATTTATCGCCAGATAAAAATTACTTTTTGGTACGTACCATTAAAAAACCTTTCTCTTATTTGGTTTCTGCTGGAGGTTTTCCTTCTGTAGTTAAAATCATCGATAGAAGCGGCAAAACCGTAAAACAATTGGCTGATCTACCTTCTACAGAAGTTCGTCCTTCGGGTTATGATAACGTGCAAAACGTTCCAAGAAGTTTTGACTGGCGTGATGATGAAGCCGCTACCATTACTTGGGCACAACCACTTGACAGCGGATTGATCAAGAAGAAAGTAGAATACCACGATGCTGTTTATGAATTAAAAGCTCCTTTTAATGGATCAGCTAAAGAATTGTTCAAAACTAAAACCCGTTATGCAGGTACTAGTTGGGGTAATGCTACTTTGGCATTGGTAAGAGAAATATCGAGAACCAACCAAACCAGTAAATTAAACCTTTTTAACCCTACTACAGGAACCTTAGAAACATTGTATGAACTAAATACTACAGATGCGTACAATAATCCGGGTAATCCTGTAACCGAAAAAAATAAGTTCGGTCGTCAGGTAATTTTAACTACAGATAATGGCACTAAATTGTTGTTGAACAATACTACGGGTGCATCTCCTAAAGGCGATTTACCTTTCCTTGCTAAATTTGACTTGAACACCAAAAAATCTGAAATTTTATGGCGTTGCCAAGAAGGTACTTTTGAAACTGTAACCGATGTATTAGATCCTCAAAAACTGGTTTTATTAACCAGACGTGAGAGCAAGACCGATGTACCTAACTATTTCATCAAGAATCTAGTTTTAAGAACTGCCGACAGACAAATCACCAATTTTACCAATCCATATGCCGCTTTAGATGGCGTAAGCAAACAGAAAATATCTTACAAACGTGCCGATGGCATTGACCTTACCGGCGATTTATACCTGCCTAAAGGTTACAATAAAGATAAAGATGGACCTCTGCCTGTATTGATCTGGGCATACCCAAGAGAGTTTAACTCTGCAAATGACGCGGCACAGGTACGTGGTTCGGAAAATAAATTTACCATGGTAAGCTCAGGTGGCCCAATCTTCTTTGTTACACAAGGTTATGCAGTTTTAGATAATGCAGAAATGCCTATCGTTGCTAAAGAAGGTAAAAGGCCTAACGATTCTTTTGTTGAACAATTGAAATTAAATGCCGAAGCCGCCATTAACAAACTAAGCGAAATGGGTGTTGGCGATAGAAACAGGATGGCTGTTGGTGGGCATAGTTATGGTGCTTTCATGACCGCAAACTTATTGGCTCATACCAATTTATTTAAGGCAGGGATTGCTCGTAGTGGTGCCTATAACCGTACCTTAACACCTTTTGGTTTCCAGAACGAAGACAGAACTTACTGGCAGGCTCCTCAATTGTATTATGAAATGAGCCCGTTTAGCTATGCAGATAAGATTAAGACCCCTATATTACTGATCCATGGCGAAATGGACGATAATCAAGGAACTTTCCCAATCAATAGCGAACGTTTGTTCAATGCAATTAAAGGACATGGTGGCACTACGCGTTTTGTGTATTTGCCTTACGAAGCCCACGGCTATCGTGCTAAGGAAAACATTATGCATATGCTTTGGGAAACTAACCGTTGGTTAGATACTTATGTAAAAAATGCAAAACCAACATCAGCCAAATAATTAAATTTACCTATAAATTTTAGATGAGGGTGTTCTAACTGGTTTATCGTCATCCTGAACTGGCTTCAGGATCTTAAATTTAAAGATTCCGTATCGAGTACGGAATGACGTAAGGCTAACGAACACCCTCATTCATTTAAATCATTTAACCATGAATACTACACTTGCATTAATCAGAGCCACACGTAAAAAATTCATAGAATTTACCGAAAAATTTACCATTGAACAGCTTAATCAAATCCCAGCAGGCTTCAACAACAATATTGCATGGCACCTAGGGCATATTATGGTTAGCCAGCAATTGTTAAGCTACAGATTAACCGGAAATCCTTGTTTAGTTAGCGATATGCTATTGGAAAGATACAGACACGGCACTAAACCTGAATCATTTATAAACGAGGCTGAAATCGAAGAAATCAAACATTATCTTTTAGCCAATATAGATCAACTTGAAGCAGATTTGCAAACTGATAAGTTTGACAAGTTCAATACCTACAATATAGCTACCTATAGTTTTACTTTGAACAATATTAAAGATGTGGTTACTTTAGTTTCTAACCACGATGGTTTACACTATGGCTATTGCATGGCTATGCGTAAATTACTCTAAAAGAATGGTCCTTTAACGGTTCTATTTAAATCTGATTGCTTTTAAAGGACTAATTTTACCAATCAACATAGCGGGTACCAAAAGTACAAACGTACAAATGGCTGCCGTACCTATATTCAGCAATAGAATATCCATTACATGAAATTCTACCGGAACAAAAGAGAGGTAGTAATTGGTCTGATCTAACTTTATAAAATGGGTTTGCTGCTGCAAAACACCTATACCTACGCCCAGAATATTACCCAATAAAAGCCCTATCCCAATAAGATACAGCGCATTGTAAATGAATATTTTCATAAGACTGGCATTGCCTGCTCCCATTGCTTTGAGAATACCGATCATATTGGTCCTTTCCAAAATCATGATCAGCAAAGCTGTAACCATGTTGATCAAACCTACGATCATCATTAGCACCAGTAAAACCTGAGTATTTACATCTAACAAAGAAAGCCAATTAAAAATTTCGGGACTGCTCTCCATTACTGAACGTGACCTTAATTTTAGTTCCAGATCATGATAAACTTGATCAGCGGTAGCTCTTAAACGATTAAAATCTTTAACCTTTACTTCTATACCCCCTGTTTCTTGCGGTTGCCAGTTATTTAATCTTCTGATAAGGTTTAAATCGCCTATAACAAAGCTTTTGTCTAAATTATCTATACCTATATTAAAAATTCCTACAATGGTTACTTTTCGCTTTTTAGGCGGATTTTGAATAAAGTGCATAATAAAGCTGTCGCCAACTTTAAGCTTTAAACGTTTTGCCGTAAATTCAGAAATCATGATCTCTTTCATGGCAGTAGCACTATCGGTAAAATTGATTACCCTGCCCTCTAGCAAATGCTCTTTTAAATAAGACCAATCATATAAACTATCTATGCCTTTGTAATTAACAGCTTCTACTTCTCCATTTACAACAATGATAGAAGGCTTAACCGCAAAGGGATAATACGTTAATAAGTCTTGGTTACTGCTAAGTGCTTTTAAAGTAGTATCATTAGGTATAAACGGCGATTTTTCAAAAGAACCGTTTAGATCATAACGGTAAATCTGTATATCGCCCACAAAACCTCTTACCTTATTTTGAATTTCTGTTTTAAAGCCCTTTATAACTGCAACAGACAAGATCATTGCCGCTAAACTGAGCATAATACCTATAATAGCTATACGTACAATTAATTTAGAAAAAGTACGCTCTGATTTTAAGGATATTCTGCTGGCTATAAAATATTCGAAGTTCAAAATTTTACGATAAATTGTATATTAGCAAAAATGCTAATTCAAAACCGAATTAACACATAAATGTTAAAAAAACTCATCATGAACAAAACTATTGTAGTACTTAAAATTTGTTTATTTGCTTTTGTATTTTCTGCATGCGGACAAGGCGCTACGCATAAAGCTCCTGCATCAAAACAACAGACCAAAAGCAAATCTGTAGAAACTAGCATTAAAACTGGAGCCGAACAAACCGATCTTTATCTTCCTCTGTTAAAAGGTAAAAGAGTGGGTATGGTAGTTAACCCTACCTCTATTATAGGTAAAGAAACCACAGTAGATGCATTACTAAAACTAGGCGTTAATATCGTTAAAATATTTGGCCCTGAACATGGTTTTAGAGGCGATGCAAGTGCGGGTATCCATGTTGAAGATTCGGTAGATAAAACCACAGGCATAAAAGTAGTTTCTTTATATGGTAAAAACAGTACACCAACTAAAGAAAGCCTTGAAGATGTTGATATTTTGATATTTGATATACAAGATGTTGGCGTTCGTTTTTATACTTACATCAATACTTTGCAACATGTAATGGAAGCTGGTGCAATGTACAATAAAGAAGTGATTATTCTAGACAGACCTAATCCGAATGGTTACTTAATAGATGGACCTATTTTAGACCCTAAATACAAATCGGGCATAGGATTACAGCCTATACCTATTGCACACGGTTTAACCATAGGTGAATATGCACAGATGTTAAACGGCGAAGGATGGTTAAAAGACGGTTTAAAATGTAAGATCAAGGTGATTAAAAATGCCAATTACAAGCATGATATGCCTTATACGCTACCTGTAAAACCATCTCCAAACCTAAATACACAACAGTCTATTTTATTGTATCCTAGTACTTGTTTGTTTGAAGGTATTTATGTAAACCATGGTCGTGGTACACAATTTCCTTTCACGGTATTGGGTGCACCTTATTATAAAGGTATTTATCAATTCTCGTTTACGCCAACTGGTATAAAAGGAATGGCCGAGACCCCTATTTTTAAAGATGAAGTATGCTATGGGATAGACTTGAGAAATTACGACACTTCTATTTTAAGAAAAACCAAACAGATCAACTTGAGTTGGTTAATAGAATTATATCAAAAATCGCCTCGTAAAGAAGATTTTTTTAATTCTAAATTGAGCAACCAAATGGGCACTATAGAGAAATTAGTAGGTTCTGGCGATTTCCGTCAGCAAATTATTGATGGAAAATCTGAGGCTGAGATCAGAAAAAGCTGGGAACCAGGCTTGAGCAAGTACAAAGAAATGCGCAAAAAATACCTGCTTTATCCTTAAGCGGCTTAATTGCGAAATAAAATTTATAGCATAGAATGAGAATTGTTTTTATGGGTACGCCCGATTTTGCCGTGGCGTCTTTAGCTGCTTTAAAAGATGCAGGGTTTGATATAGTTGGGGTGGTTACTGCAGCAGATAAGCCCGCAGGAAGAGGTCAGAAGTTAAATGAAAGTGCTGTAAAAAAATACGCTGTGGCTCATGATTTAAAGGTATTACAGCCTTTAAAACTAAAGGATCCAGATTTTTTGGCTGCATTGAGCGATCTTAAAGCAGATCTACAAGTGGTTGTAGCATTTAGGATGTTACCCGAAGTGGTATGGAATATGCCACCAAAAGGAACGATTAATTTACATGGTTCGCTGTTACCCCAATACCGCGGAGCGGCACCGATCAATCATGCCATTATTAATGGCGAAACCGAAAGTGGTGTAACCACTTTTTTCTTGAAACATGAAATTGATACAGGAGATATTATCTTTAGTGAAAAAGTAAGTATAAATCCCGATGAAAACGCAGGATCTTTACACGATAAATTAATGGCAACAGGTGCAGAATTGGTTGTAAAAACGGTAACCGCTATCCGTGATAATACGTACACAGAAACCCCACAACCTATAAGCGCAACGTTAAAAGCCGCACCTAAAATCTTTAAGGATTTCTGTAAAATAAACTGGGATCAATCTACCGATCAGGTTTACAACCATATTAGAGGTTTGAGCCCTTACCCTACTGCTTTTACGGTTTTTCAAGATAAACTACTAAAAGTTTTTGAAGCCAAACCCGAATATGCGCAGCATACTACAAAACCGGGAGATTTTTTAAGCGATGGAAAAACGTACCTTAAAGTTGCCACCATTAACGGCTATATAAATTTGCTTGATGTACAATACGAAGGGAAAAAACGTATGCGCATAGATGAATTTCTACGTGGCGTAAGGTTGAACTGATCATTTTGATTAATAATGGATAATCAGCAGAAAGTATTACTTGAGCAGAAGAAGAAACAACTTCAATTGCAGATTGCTGTACAAAAAGAAATCAGCACGCATATTTCTGGTTGGTTATCCATTTATGATGAGATTCTTGAAAACGAGGTTGACCATACCATACATGAAATAGAAGCGTACGATCCAGAAACTCTGGTTTATTGGCAAAAGGCTTTAAATGAAGACCCATTAGCAACTTATCACTTAAACAGTCAATTACTTAATTTTAATAAAGAAACTTGGGTACAATTAGCTATATACCGCAATTTCCCCTCACAAAACCCACTTCGTTTTGTACCCCCACTTTCTGAACAGCATTTAACCGATGACGTAAAAAGCTTATTAGGAGCCGCATTAAAACAATGTAATTTTACGGACGACGCCGAACTCTACTTGTGCTATCTGTACTATTATCCGGTGATTAAAATAAAACTAAGTGAGGCTTTAAAGCATGCAAACCTGCTGTTTGATCATCCTCTTGAAGATATTGCACTTATTAGTTTAGATCAAAATTGGTTGTTCTTTAAATCAATGGAAGACCAATATTATTTCGGTTCAAAAGCAGTATAGCTCAAATTAAGCTTTCGTTCAGTTTAGCACTCAAGAATTTAGCTTTTTCATTAAAATAACGCTTACGTCCATAACCCATTACCCATCTTATACCCGATACGGCATTGGTTACAAAAACTTCATCGGCTTCGGTAAGTATTTGTGGATTGATCTGTGCTTCAACAATCTGTATATCGTTTTGCTTGGCAAGCTGCATCACTGCTGTACGCATTACGCCTGCAATACAGCCCTCTTCTAGTGAAGGTGTATAAATCTGATCTTTGTAAACTACAAATAGATTAGAGCTGATGCTCTCGCACAAAAAACCATTTTGATTTAAGATCAATGCTTCATCTAAACGGTGTTTCTTTTTGTAGATACCAGCCAGTACAAATAAAAGACTATTGATTGTTTTACAGTTAGAGAGCTTATCTATATGTTTGGTCAGTTCATCAAAAACATCAATGATCAAGCCTTTTTTATTGAGTTCGTAGTGGTTACTATCCAAACTTTCTGCTTCCAGTACATAACCTGCCTTATTGCTATCGGGCGTGTACAATCCAGTTCCGCTTCTATAAACGGTCAATCGGTAACGCACATTTCCCTGTAGGCGGTTCTTTTTTTGTAATTCGGCTGTTTTTTGCTTCAGAAAATACTCGTCCAATAAATTATAACCATCTATTTTAAGTGTTTTCATTCCTGCTTTAAGTCTATCGGCATGTAATTCGGCAAATTGTAATTTGCCATTGATCATACGTAAGCTTTCAAAAATGCCATCTCCGTATCTAAAAGCTCTGTTACTGGCCGTTAACACAGGATGGTTACTTAATACAAATTCGTCGTTAATTAAAATATATGGGTTGCTCATTTAATCCTGTACTTGTTTAACGTAATTACGCCACTTCTCTAAAACACTTTCAAAATCATGCGGTAAGGGAGCTTCAAATTCCATATATTTTCCGGTAGATGGATGAATAAAGCCTAAAGTTTGTGCGTGCAGAGCCTGTCTGGGCATCATCTCAAAGCAGTTATGTACAAACTGTTTGTATTTACTGAACGTTGTACCTTTTAAAATCTTATCTCCACCATAAGTGGCATCGCTAAATAAAGGATGGCCAATATGTTTCATGTGTGCCCTGATCTGGTGTGTACGACCTGTTTCTAACTGGCAGCTTACCAAGGTAACGTAATTTAAGCGCTCTATAACGTGGTAATTGGTTACAGACCATTTGCCTTTGGTTTCATCATCATACACATCTTGTATAATCCTGTTTTTAAGGCTGCGCCCTATATAGCCCTCTATCCTTCCGTCATTTTCTATATCTCCCCATGCAAGCGCAATGTATTTACGTTTAATGCTATGATCAAAAAACTGTTTGGCCAGCTTGGTCATGGTAATCTCGTTCTTACTGATCAGCAGCAAGCCCGAAGTATCTTTATCTATACGGTGTACCAGACCCGGGCGACCATCGTTACCGGGCAGGGTTGGCAGCTGGGTAAAATGATAAGTAAGTGCATTAACCAAAGTCCCTGTATAGTTGTTGTATCCTGGATGTACAACCATACCTGCAGGTTTGTTTACCACCAACAGATCATCATCTTCATAAACAATATCTAAAGGTATATTTTCGGGATAAACTTCTGTATCTCTAGGAGGATGCGCAAATACGATAGAAATCTCATCCAAAGGTTTTACCTTATAACTTGACTTTATCGTTTGTTTGTTAACCAATACATTGCCGGCATCAATTGAGTTCTGTATCCTGTTTCTTGACGCATTTTCTATACGGTGCATCAAAAACTTGTCAATACGCAACAAAGACTGTCCTTTATCTACAACAATATTGAAATGCTCATATAAGTCCTGCTCTTCTTCTTCGGGGTCTATTGCATATTTTTCCATTCTGCAAAAATAAATCATCAAATTGATAATTAATAAAAACAATTTGGCTTATTATTTGCTTTTGATGTGTGACTTTGATGATTTGGCTATGAAAAACTTCTCCTCTAACATAAAAATTATACTCAACTTTTTTCCGTATCTAATCAAAATGATATATTTTCGTAATTGAAATATATATCAAACAACGATGAAGACGTACTTCAATTTACTGAAAAAAGGTGCATTAATCGGGTCTCTTTTTCTTCCATTAGGCGTTTTTGCCCAAGATCAGGTTTCTGATCTGATTAAAGGAAGTCCCGAAGATGCAGGCAAACTGGCTAATGCCTATTTAACCCCAGCGTTAAATGGTTTTGGTTTAGGCTTAAACTCTGGCTGGTACACTTCGGCCAAGTCTAAAAATACACTCAGGTTCGATTTAAGGTTTACAGGAACTATAGCGTTTGTTCCGCAAAGCGATAGAACTTTTGATGTAAACAGTTTAGGACTTAAAACCATGGACCCTGTGGGCAGTTCTATAACACCTACCATATCGGGCCCTGACCAAACTGGTGCAAGAATGCGCCTAAGAGGTACCACACAGGAATTTAATTTACCTGAAGGTACAGGTGTAAGTATTGTGCCTTCGCCACAGCTACAGTTAACGGTAGGCTTGCCTAAAAACATAGATGTTTCTTTACGCTACATTCCAAAGATCAATTTAAAAGATTTTGGTAAGGTTGATCTATTTGGTGCTGGCGCCAAAATAGAGGTTTTACCCCTTATTTTAGGTGCTGCAGATAAGATTGTACCGGTTGATGTGGCTGTAGCTGTAGGTTATACCCAACTTAACTGGGATATTCCTTTGGAAGTTGGCAACAACTCTAAGCACGATCAGCATATCTCTACAAAAATCAAAGGTTTAAATATTGATGCAATCGTATCTAAGCGTTTCCTTTTCTTTACGCCTTTTGCAAGTGTAGGTTTTAATAACTCAAATGCAGATATTAGAGCTTTAGGCACCTATGAGTTTGGCTCTGAGACGGTAGTTGATCCTTTTACCATTAAACAAGATTATGTTAATGGTTTAAAAGCTTCTGTTGGTTTTCAATTGCATTTAGCTTTCTTCAGATTATATGGTTCTTACACCCAGTCTAAATACGGTTATGTAAATGCCGGTATTGGTTTCGGTATGGGTAAATAAATATTTAAAACATAATATAAAAAAGCTGCTCCGTAATTGGAAGCAGCTTTTTTATTGCCCTGATGTGGGATAATTATTTTTTATATCATCAAGTTAGATTAATCTAATTTGATGATGTTTTGGTTTAAAGCAATACACCTTTTAAAATTAGCACGGCTATACTGAAATAGATTACGATACCTGTAACATCTACTAAAGTAGCTACAAATGGTGCTGATGAGGTAGCAGGGTCTAATCTTAAATGCTTTAACATGATAGGCATCATAGAGCCGATTAAACTGCCCCATAACACAATTCCAACTAAGGTAAAGAAAATGGTAAGCGAAATCAAGAACCAATGTTCTCCGTAATCATAAATACCCAATTCTTGCCATAAAATAATGCGTAAAAAGCCTATGCTTCCTAAAATTACACCTAATGATAAGCCTGAGATGATTTCTCTGCGCATTACACGCCACCATTCGGCAATGGTAACTTCGCCCAAGGCCATGGCCTGTATGATTAAAGTAGAGGCTTGCGAACCGCTATTACCGCCACTACTCATGATTAAAGGGATAAACAGCGACAATACTACGGCTTTCTCCAGTTCAAACTCAAAATGCTGCATAGCCGTAGCGGTTAGCATCTCTCCTAAAAAGAGTACGATCAGCCAACCTGCACGTTTCTTGATCAGTCTTAATATCGGTATATCTAAATAAGGTTCGTCTAAGGCTTCCGTACCCCCAAATTTCTGCATGTCTTCGGTGTACTCCTCATGCGCTATCCATAAAATATCATCTATGGTTACGATACCCAGCAGTATGTTTTTATCGTCAACTACAGGTAAAGCTACCCTATTGTTCATTTTAAAGGTGCTAATGGCTTCTTCCTGCGGGTCGTTTACATTGAGCGATATTAGTCTGTTATCAGTTAAATCGCCTATTTGTGCATCGGGATCTGCCAATAAAATCTCCCTGATCCTAATATCATCTAACAGCACACCATCTTTATCTATTACGTAAACTACATCAATAGTTTCAGAGTTTTTGCCGTACCTGCGTATGTGATTGAGCACCCTGCTTACCGTCCAGTCGATTTTTACTGCAATAAAATCAGGGGTCATCAAACGCCCAATACTATCTTCCTTATAGCCCAAAAGTACTAAAGCCTCTTTGCGGTCATCATCGTTCAGTAAAACCAATAGTTTTTTTACCGCATCGCCTTTGAGCTCGCTAAATAAAGCAGTTCTATCATCGGGAGGCAATTGCCTGATGATCTCGGTAAGCTTATTACTTTGTAGTTTTTTGATGATACGCTCCTGAGTTGGGAAATCCAGGATCCTGAAAACGTTTACCGCACGTTTTGTTGACAATGATTCGATAAATTTAACAGCGTGTTGTGGAAGTTCATCTATCAACTCTTCAACATCCGATATGTTGAGTTCGTTTAAATAGTTTTTCAACTGCCTATCATTATCATTTTCCAAAAGTTGCAATACTTCTTCTACCAGCAGTTGCTCCATAACCTCTAAATTTATTTACTCCATTAACGCCCTTGTTTATTTACCGCAAAAGTGCATTTTTTTTTTCAAAAACTATCAAAGCGAAAAAGTATTTTTTCACAAAAAAATCATAGGATTTATGAGCTTAGAAAATACCTTTAAACGTCTTCTTTATGGTGATTTTTATTTTATGCGCTAACTGTGCTGCTTACTATAAGTGTTTTAAAATCATTTTGTTTGAAAAGTGTGCTCGTTATTTTGTTGAACATCGGGTACATTATAGTAGAATAATCACTATTTTTTTTATTTTTGCGGCTTAACTGTTTCCGTAGTTCAATGGATAGAATGTCAGATTCCGGTTCTGATGATGTGGGTTCGACTCCCGCCGGGAACACAGATACATCACATCAAAGCCACCCAAAAGGTGGCTTTATTTTTTAGTTCTTTATAAGAAAAGAGCTAAAAAATCTCAATAAAGAAAACCTTGAATGATTTTTACAATTTTTCGGGCTTTTATCCTGCTTCATTTGTAGCTCAATAAATTAAGATGAAGAATATACTACTGTGCCTGATTTCTCTATTTTGTTTTAAAGTTTCATTTGCTCAACAGCAAAGCTGTAATTGCGATAATGCACTTAACAACCTAATTACAAAAATTGAGAATGAATACCCCGGTTTTAAGGAAAAAACAAAAGATATTGTGCTTTACAATAGCTTTAAAGAACAGTTAAAGGCAGAAGCGAAAACTACCGAAACATCCTTATGTTTTACTGTGCTCAAAAAATACACCTCATTTTTTAGGGATGGGCACATATGGATAAACCCTGCAACAACTATAAACAAACAAGAGCCTGCGAGTACAGCTTTTTTCAATATTGATATAGATGAATTTCTTAAAAAACCAGCAACCAAACATGCTATTGAAGGAACTTGGAAAAACAGCTTTGAATGGACAGGTGGTGTTGTTTATAAGATAGGTATTACCAAAAGTGGTAACAACGAATACACAGGCTTTGTTATTACTGCGAGCTCTAGTTTTTGGAAACCCAAAGAAGTAAAATTTAAGCTGTTTGCCAATGGAAAATATGAGTTCTATTTCTTCGATAAAACGATTAGAACTGGTACCTATGAAATTTATAACAATCAGATTATTTATTTTAAAGAAGCTAGGAGCACTTTTATCAAAGAAAATTCGGCTTCTACCCTATCAGAGGCCGAGATAAAAAGAAAGGTAGGAGAAATTAATGGTTTTGGCATAAAACAATTGAACAGTAAAACGGCCTTGATTACGCTACCTTCTTTTGATTATCCTTTTGTAGATATCATCAACAACCTCATTAGCGATAACCGTAAATTGATTGAAAGCAGCGAGAATTTAATTGTTGATATAAGGGGTAATTCTGGTGGTACAGACAATGCTTATGAAAACCTATTGCCTTATATCATGACAAATTCAATCAGGAATATGGGTGTTGAGTATTTAGTTACTCCAACCCTGATTAACGGCCTTGAGAATTACATTAAAACGATTAAGGACAATAAAGAAAAACAGGCTGAACTAGAAATGGTTAAAGGTTGGATCAAGCGTTTTGAAAATAAAACTGGAGAGTTTGTAAACCTTAAAGACAGTTCATTTTCTACAGAGAAAGTTGACATTGCACAACTACATCCTAAAAACGTAATTATACTTACCGATAAAAGAGTGGGAAGCTCAGCAGAAAGCTTTGTAATGAAAACTAAACAAAGCAAAAAAGTAAAAGTTATGGGAACGGTAACATCTGGAGGATTAGATTATGCCGCTGCCCGTTTCTTTGATTTTGGTTGCCCCGAATACATGTTGCAATTACCTACCTACAGATCTTTAAGGTTGCCCGATTACCCTATAGATAACATTGGTTTGCAACCTGATATCTATCTGGATAAATCGGTTAAAGACTGGGTACAATTTGCACTTGAGTATTTGGAGAATTAGCCTTTTTCTTAAATTTACTAAGAGGGTTAAAAATTGCTGTGAATGGTAATTAAAGAAATTACATTATACCAAATATTTATCATGCCGTTTTGATTGGAGCAACTGCCAATGTAGTTTATGAAGCGTTAACAACAGAAAAGGGTTTATCTTTTTGGTAGACACCTGATAATCAATTAGAAGCAAATCTAGATACCCTTGCCTATTTTCATTTTGGCAGCGCGTATCATAAGGAAATGAAAATTACAATATTGAAGCCTTTCGAATGGGTTGAATGGGCTTGCGTTCAAGGTGCTCAAGAATGGATAGGAACAACGATTTCTTTCAAACTATATGAAGGAGATAAAAAAACGTTGTTGAAAAATCACCCTGAAATTCAGGGGCAGCTTGAACAGCAAGTAAATAACCCATGCACTTTATTGTCTTTTCATCATAATAATTGGAAAGATTACACACCAATGTTTGCCGAATGTAGCTATACTTGGGCACAATTTCTCAGTAGTTTGAAACGTTTTTGCGAAACAAGTAAAGGTAAACCTTGGCCTACACAACATCGGTTATAAGTTTCTGCATATCGCAAGTTTACTATTTTGTTCTTTCCCAAATTAGGTTTTCTGGCTCTGATTTAACCAGGTTAAAAAGCGATTTTTCCAATACTTTCACTGAAGCCAAATTTTCAGGGGATGTTTGGGCTAAAATGGTATTCAAATCTGTATTTTCAAAAACCCAGTTACTGATTTTCTGTATTGCTCTGGTCATTATACCTTTATTCTGAAATTGAGGAAATGTAGCATAACCAATCTCAGCTTTTTGATCAATTGGCAAACCTTTAAAACAAAACTCGGCAACAATCTCGTTTTTCTGTTTATCTATAATAACCCAAAATGTTAAAAAGATATTTTCAGGTTTATCTTCTTTTATTCTTGGTAAAATCTGTTCTGTAATTTTTGTTTTTACTTTCTCAGAAACTACTCGGTTGTTTAACCCCAAACCTAGTTCGGTTTCAACTTTACCGGGTGCTATATAAGCAGACAATTGTTGGTAATTGAGTATAATTATTTTTAAATCTGATGTTTCTATCATTTTTCGCTATCTATTGGTTTTCTACTTCTCTAATTAAATTCTCTATAATTTCAGTAGTAGATTTCTCGCTATATCCGTTAATAGATTGTCCTGTCCAAATATTTATAAAATCTGCATTACCATGTACTCTTGCTACTTTTCGCAATTCGGCAGTAAGCTTATTCTGGTATGGATAAGGTAAAATCTGTTGTGCAGCCTCAATAGCATTCACAAAGGTGTTTTTAATACCTCTAGCATAACGTCCGGAAAAACTTCTGGTAAGCACAATATCCTTTTCATTCAAGTTCCTCAATCGTTGCTTTTCAAATTCCTTTAGTGCACTTTCAGCAGAACCTAAAAACAAACTACCTATTTGGAAACCTTTTGCGCCTAAGGTTTGTGCCGCTTTTAAAGTTCTTGCATTATAAATTCCTCCAGCATAAACCAAAGGAACACTTACACTATCGTAAACTTTGGACAATAGTGACATACCTCCTATTTGAGGAATATTTTCATTTA
>DDEP01000075.1 GCA_002336465.1 Pedobacter sp. UBA1951 | reverse complement strand
TATCGTACTTTTCTATTGCAGCCTTTTCACCCGTTTCTATTGCTCCCAAGATTGCTTGATCTTCGTTAGGGCTCAAAGCTTCCTTAATGTCTATCCAAGTGCGGTGTAAAGCTCCTAATATTCCGCCTTCTTCATTTTCGCTGTGCCCGCCATGTAAAGTGATGTGTTTTTTGAGCTCATCTGCATAAGTGGTTCGTTGCGAAGCATAGTGTAAGAACAGTTCTTTTAACTCAGGTGTACGGGTAGCTTCACTAGCCGATACATAGCCTTCTTTGCCATCGTTTAAAATGTTGACCAATCCTTTCAGGTCTCCTATAATTTTATCATTCGTTTCCATAGTATTACTGTGTTTTGTTTTCTTTATTTTCTACTTCTGCATTATAATTAGGGTCTTCTCCCAAAGGTTTCTTATTGCCTCTGGTAGAATTCTGTTGATCGCTGTGTATTCCTGCTATGGCAGAGGTATTTTCATCTCCCTGCTGATTACCTTTTCCATGGGCAATATCTGCAGGCCTGCGATTTAATTCTTTTTCTTTGTTATCCAATTTTTTCCTGTTTACCAGTTTCTGGTCGGGATTTCCCTCGCTGCCTCCTACTTCTCCTTTGTCTGATTCTTTTTTATCAGAAACCATGCTTTCTTCTCTGTGTAGCTGGTTAAAGTCTCTGTTTTGCTCAAATTGAATTTCCATCACTATAAATATTAAGGTTAATTTCTTTCTTTAGGTGTAGTTTTAGCCGTATCAGAACGAGCCGGGCTGTTTCGGTACATTGTATCCATGCCTGCGGTATCGGCTACGCCGCTGCTGTCTATCACAGTCGTATCGTCAAACACACTACTATCTGTCATCATCCGCTCTTTATTTTCAGAACGACAGCTTATTGCAAAAAAGCCTATTGCAGCTGCACATATTATCTTAATCGCTTTCATATTTTAACTTTTAATAAGGTTAAAAACTTCTCTATTAAAATGGTTAAACACTTTAAAAAGTTCTTGGTATCTCAAAATCAGGTATTTTAAGAATGCTCAACCGTATTTAACGCAGGTTTTTAGAGTGGCGTTATTTTTTTACCCATAAAGTGTTTTTTAAGTTTACGATTAAGGTATTTACCTTTTGAAATGGCCGCTTTAAATTCTTTATAGATCTTTTCTGGAACTTTTTCATAGAGATAAACATCACCAGAGTTGAAAACTACGGTTAAAGCTTGTTTTTCTGCCTGATAACTGATGTGTGCAATTACGGAAGAAGGCATAACTCAATGATTTGTTATCCAGTGTTATTTATACCTGTAAGTATAGGTAGATAACTTACAAGATACCTGTTTTTCAATAATTTAAAATTCATACTCTCTTAAAAGCTATATTTGAGTAAACAAGATTTATATGAGCAAGTTGAGCAAAAGCAAACAGATAATAAATAATCTGTTGAACAAATCTAAAGCGCTGAGAGAAAGATCTAAGGTTACAGAAACAAAGCTCAATGAACTCAAGGCACGGTTTGACGAGCTCATGCACTTAGAGGAGGATAAAGATAAAAAAGCAACATAAAGCCCCATTTTATTGGTAGTTTTACTTTATGTTGCTCAAAAATACCTTCTTAAGATTTCTTTTTTGGAACTTTTGCTCCTGCATCCCTAGCCTCAGAAAGGCCGATAGCAACAGCCTGTTTTTTAGAGGTTACTTTTTTACCGGTTCCGGTTTTTAATTCTCCTTCTTTCATTTCGTGCATGGCTTTTTCTACTTTCTCGCCTGCTTTTTTAGAATACTTTGCCATTGTCTTATCATTTTGTTTTACTTAACTAATAAGATAAATCTAAGCCGATTGTTTATGTTCTCTTAAAAACGGGTATTAGTACTTGTTAGAATTCATAAAATACTCGTTTTTTTAACTCTAAGAAACAAAAACCGTTAAAGTTTTCTTTTATAGGCACATCAAATATCCACCCAAAAACCAATTACCATGAAAAATAAAAGAGATGATAACGCTATGCCTAACGCTCATCTACACGAGCTTTTCGTAGATGAACTTAGAGATATTTTAGGTGCTGAAAAGCAACTTTTAAAGGGTTTGAAAAAAATGGCTGAAAAAGCTGTGAGTGAAAAACTTAAAACAGCTTTTACAGAACATCATACCGAAACGGCAGAACAGATTGAAAGGTTAAAACAGATTTTCATGCTCATGAATCTTAGTATAACAGCAAAAAAATGCCAAGCAATGGAAGGTTTGATTAAAGAAGCCGAAGAAATTATAGATGATTTTGAAAACAACGAAGCTTTAGATGCTGCTTTAATTGCCGCAGCCCAAAAGATAGAACATTATGAAATTGCCAGCTACGGTTGTTTAATAACTTATGCAAGTCTTATGGAACATGCAGAGGCTAAAGGTCTGCTCGAAATTACACTTGCCCAAGAGAAAGAAACCGACCGCAAGCTTACAGACATCGCAATGTCTGAAGCAAATATAATGGCATAGTTTTTTTCTGTTTGTACCGGTGTTTGCAAAATGTGGGCACCGGCTTTTAATAATTTAAAAATAAGCACATGAAAAATTTACTTTTTTTATTGTACAGCGCAGTTTTTACAGTAATGATTGCCTGTAACTCTCGGCCAAAAGATGCCAAAGAACTAGCAGATAGTGTTAATAGTACAAAAGATACTGCAACCACCGCAAATAATATTATTACGGTTAACGAAAAAGAAGCAGAATTCGCTACCAATGCGGCAGATGGAGGCATTGCAGAAGTTAGTTTGGCCAATCTTGCCATCAGTAAAACCGAAAACAAAGCAATCGCAGATTTTGCGAATATGATGTTAAAAGATCATGGCGCCGCTAATGATGAACTCATTGCCTTAGCTAAGAGTAAAAATATTACCTTACCGGCAACCATGAGCAAGGATTACCAAAACAGCAGAAACGAACTGGCCGAAAAAACTGGTAGTGATTTTGATAAGAAATATGCTGATATGATGGAAAAAGACCATGTAAGGGTACTGGCTCTTATGCAGCACGAGGCTATGAAAGGTACAGATCCCGATTTAAAAGCTTTTGCAAATAAAATGACGCCTGTCATCAATTCGCATATCAATGCCATCAGAAAAATCAAAGGCAACTTAAAATAACCTGCTTACAAGAAATCATACTATTCTTCTATGCTGTTAAGCACAATACAAGGGGTTTACAACAAACCTTTTTGAAAACTATTGCTTACCAATAGGGCTATATGCTCTACAGATTTTAGTATGATTTCTTCTGCTTCGCCGTCAAAAACTTTTCGGTCTTCAAATATTTTCTCGTTATGGTAAAGACCACAAAAAAACATCGTACCTACAGGTTTTTCTGGTGTTTCGCTACCTCCGGAACTGGTAAGCCCGGTTATACCTATATGCAAATCTGCATCAATTAATTTAACCAATCCTTTGGCAATAGCAAAAGAAACTTCCGCAGATTCAGGAGTATAAACATCAATCAGTTGTTTCGGAACCTCCAACAAAGTTTCTTTGATTACGGCATCGTAACAATTTATTCCTCCCTTTAAAAAGGTACCTGCATCTTTGCATAAACTAAATTCCATACAAGCCCTGCCAGCTGTGGCACTTTCTGCAAATGCTATGGAGAGCTTTTCTTCAAGCAGCATCTTACAACAGTTCTCTATGATTGTATTCATATCTTATCCTTATTCGATATTGTTGTGCGAAACGCTTTCAATTACCTTTAAAAGGTCTATTCCCTTACCCATAACAGGTTTAAAAATATCGCCTAAGCTCTCCACTCTTTCTACAGCGTTATGAATATTAAAATCTGTCATTTTCATTCCTTTCTTAACCTCATCCCACTGCAAAGGCATAGATACCGGTGCCCCAGGTTTAGGTCTTACCACATATGCACAGGCAATGGTTGCATGAGGTCTGTTTTGCAAGAAATCGATATATAATTTTCCCTTACGGGCTGAAACATGCCTTTCTAATGTAGTGAATTGAGGTAATTCGCGGTTAACCAAAGTGGCAATGATGCGACCAAATTCTTTGCTCTGATCATAAGTATATTTATTGCCTAAAGGAATATAAATATGAAGTCCTGTAGAACCACTTGTTTTGCAATAACTTTCTACGCCCATACTATCTAATACTGATTTTGTAACTTGTGCCGTTTCTATAACTTGATCAAAGGTGTTTTGATCTGGATCAAGATCTATGATACAAAAAGTAGGGTAATCTGGCTTTTTAACTGTACTGCTCCAAGGGTTAAGCTCTATGCAACCCATGTTGATCATGTACAATAAGGTAGCTTCATTATTGGCAATAAGGTATTCTTTTTTTTCCTGATCTGCTTCGCTGTAATAATCATAGGTATCCATCCATTCAGGAACTTTTCCTTTTACATTCTTAAAGAAAAAGCTTTTCCCTGTTATGCCATTTGGATAACGGTTCATTGATTCGGGTCTCTCTTTCAGGTAAGGCATCAAAACCGGAGCAATTTGGTAATAATAGTTGATCAGTTGGCCTTTGGTAATTTTTTCCATAGGCCAGAAAACCTTTTTCAGATTGGTAAATTGCAATTCGTGTCCTCCTACTTTTCTAACTTGTGTAGCTCCGCTTGGATTGAGCAGAGTTTTTCGCCCAGTTTTTTCTCTTGGTTTAATGATTTCCTGATTTTGTCCTTCCACAATTTCCTCAGTAGGTTTTTCGGTTTCTAATCTCACTTCTTTAGCTTTTTTATCTGCTCTCATGCCATCAAATGAAGGATGACGCATTACGCCATCACTCGTAATCTCTGTATAACTAACCTCGCAAATGAGCTCAGGCTTTAGCCAGGTTACTGTAGCATGTGGTGGGTCATGCCTAAAACGGGAGGGTTTATTTACATCGGGTTCTTCTCTAAATGCAGGTTTTTTAACGATAAGAGGCATAAACTGTTCTATCATTTCTTTTTGTATTTTCTGATTAAACCCTGTACCCACCTTACCTGTATAGATAAAATTTTTCTTCTGATCAAAAACCCCTACCAACAAACTACTGAACAATTTATCGGTTCCTTCATTTTTGGTAAAACCACCTATTACCACTTCTTGTTTTTTGTTGGCTTTGATTTTAAGCCAATCTGCAGAACGGTTGTTAACATGGTAAAGGCTATTTTTTCGTTTGGCCATAATGCCCTCCAGTCCCATTCTTTTTGCTGCTGCTAAAAACTCAATGCCCGATGTGTCAAAAGTATGGCTCAACTGAATTTGCGACTGATTGGGTAAGATTGTTTCTAATATTTTTCTTCTTTCTATCAAGGGTAATCCTTTTAGGTCATGTCCCTCGTACCACAAAATATCAAAAACATAATAAATCAGTTCTCCATCTGCTTCACTGCGCCAGTTTTGCAGTTTACTAAAATTGGCCTGACCGTTTTCATTGACTACCACAATTTCGCCATCTAATATGGCCTTTAGATTTAGAGATTTAAGGGCATCGTAGATAGGGTAAAATTTATCACTGAAATTTTTGTCGTTCCTCGATTTCAGCTCAACCCGGCTTTCCTCCAAAAAAGCAACAGCCCTATAACCATCCCATTTTATTTCGTACAACCAATCATCATTATCAAATGGTTTATCTACCAAAGTGGCTAACATGGGCTTTAAGCTATCGTAAAAAGCTTGCTTTGGTGCGTCTTTCACTATTTTTTCTTTCTTTAGCAAGTCTTTAGGTTTTACGACTTGATCTTTAACTGTAGTATCTTTTTCTACTGTTTTTCGCCCATACACCTTAACTGGAGCTTTCTCCATTTGCTCAATGGTCTTTTTAGAAATAACCGATTTGTCTTTTTGCGTAATATCTTCGGCAGAAGCGTATTCATCTTCCAGCTTCATTAATAGCCAACCATTCTCTCCTCTTCCGTAGGCTTTTACCAAGGCAAATTGCCCTTTCANNATATCTGTATCTTCCAAATCCACAGGCTTGTAAGTCCCTTCATCCCAAACGATCACCGTACCACCTCCATATTGACCTTTAGGGATAATACCTTCAAAGTTGCGGTAATCATAAGGATGATCTTCTACCATCATAGCCAACCGTTTTATAGATGGGTCTGTTGAAGGTCCTTTGGGTACTGCCCAGCTTTTTAAAACACCATCCATCTCCAATCTAAAATCGTAGTGTAGGTGAGAAGCATCGTGCTTCTGTATCACAAATCTCAATTCTTTTCCCGATGATTTTCCTCCGAAAGGTTCGGGTGTTTTATCTGTAGACCGCTTCTGCTTATATTTTGCTAAACTCATATTCCTTCACATTAACGTTATCGATATCTGATGTTTAAACAGCATGAACGAATTAAAAGTTTCGATAGGAAGCTTTGTTTAATCCATAAAGAGTAAATAGAGGAACCTTACCATTTTAAATAGGTATTCGTGGCAATATACAGCAAGTAGTTTTGGCAGGAACAGCAATATATACCTGTTTTTAATCTCAATTAAACCAAAATACATGAACAACTGTTCAAAACCATGAAGATGCTTAACAAGGAAACTGACTATGGACAACACCAAGAAGAAAGAGAAAAAAACCAATCTGCAAAAGCAGAAAACGATTAGGGGATCTGGGTTTACTTATAACGAAGAGGAACAGCCTACTGATCAAAGCACACCATTGAACGAAGCAGACAAAAAGCAAGTGGTCAGTCTCCCAAAATTAGGTAAGAAATACAAAATCTGAATTAGCCTATTATAAGATTTGATTAATCATTTAATCCATTATAATTATGAAAAAGCCTGAAAATAAAAACAAATTAAAAGCAGACACACCTCTTGTTTCAGAAAACAAGAAGAAAGCCACAACTTCTAAAGACAAACACGAGTCTCCTAAGTACACAAAAGAGGAAAAAGAATTTGCGGATGGAAAAGGAAGCCAGTTGTCTAACCAATTAAATCACAAAACTCCAAAAGGGAAAGAAAAAAAATAAGGTTCCCGTAAAATTGAAAACTCAATTTTATACCGATTCTCTTAATCGTTTTGCGTTGAAAGCTGCATAAGCCGCCTGATTATGATCAAAATAGATATAAAATCTTTTGATTTTAGGGCGGCTTTTTTGGCAAATTAAGCCTAAGTAATCAATTCTTTTTGCTAATAGTTGCGTGTATTTTACCTTAACTATTACCTATTTCTTATAATTTCAAATGCTTTTTTTAAGGCATTATCGCTCGTGGTCTTAACATCTGGGATTACTCCAGAAAAACTTCTTTCATCGGCTCCAACATTATAGTATAAGGTACTGGAAATTGTTAATCTTAAATCTGAGTTGGGTAAATGTGTGGTTACTATATCCCCAAAACTCTTGATCAGTCCTCCCGTTTCCTCGCCTATTACCAAGCCTCTTTTATAATATTTGAAACATTGAGCAAAATCTGATGCAGAAGAGTAAGTTTGAGAATTTACAAGAAGATATACCTTACCATTAAAACGCAACGGGTTGTCATTTAGCTTGTTGTTATCCATATAGAAGGTGTCAATGCTGCCATCTTTTTGGTTTATAAACTCCATTTCCTCTTTGTTTGGCTTTTTTGAACCCATGTTCTTTTTAAGACGAATTTTATATAAACGACTGTTTTTCACCACCACCTTATTGTACTGCTTAAAAGGCTTGTTCAAAATATATTGTAAAAATTCGTCTCCTACATCTGAATCACCTCCACCATTATCCGTTAGATTTATGATCAAATCGGAGATGTTTCTATTCTTAATTTCAGAGAAAGAGGTATCCGCAAATTTTCTGAAACCATTCCAGTCAAATTGCCTAAAGTTAATTACAGCTATATTGTTTACGATCTCGAAATCGAAATGAGATTGCTTATCGTTATTTTTAGCGCCATTTAAGTCATCTCGCTTGAGCATTTCTAATAAATCATTGCGTTTAACACCTTTGACCTGAACCGTTCTTATTTGCCTTTGATATTTATATTTTACTTTGTAGTTGCCATTGGTTTTATAAAGGTTTTCAAGATAGAAGCTAAAGTTGTTTGCCCCATACTCAGCTCTAAAAGCAGGATTTTCGCCTGTATTGAGATTAATAATATCATTAACGATTTTGCTTGCGCTAATATCATTAATGCTAATGATTTCAGCATTTGCTGGAATAAGTGGCGATAGGTTTGCCTTAACCATTTTACATATAATAAATGGGGCCTTGATATTTAGCGTGAATATATAAGGTAATTCATAGGGATTTTGCGAATTATAAATGTCTTTTGGTATATGAAGATCGGTATGGCCATCTTCTAATTTAGCTAATAGAGGTTCAACTTTAAGGTAAAAGTCAAGGACGCTTAAATCTGTTTTAAGTTCTTTTTTCAGTAAAGCCACATCTTTAACGAATTTATCTCTTGGATATTTATAATAGGGATTAAGATGGGTTTCTTCAATTGATTTCACTAAAGTATCCACATCCTGATTCATCTGTTTTGGCGTTAAGTATGGTACTTTTTGCCCCAGAACTGAAAAGGATACCAACACGAGGAGCAATACAAAATTTACTTTTATAGTCTTCATTCTTTGGTGTTTTTATAAGGACGACCAAAATCTGAATTTGGTTGCATCAGTTAAATCATAGTACAATAAAAACAAAATATATTATGGTAATGAAGACTAATTTGACATATTTGCTCATATGATTTTCTATCTTTTATATTATGGCGTTGAAAGCTATCCATTAAGTGCAACAGATTTAGAGGAATTGTTAATCCAAGCCCGAGAAAAAAATCTCAGCTTGGATATTACAGGTTCCCTACTCTATTGCGAAGGTACATTCATACAGCTTCTGGAAGGTCCAGAGGATCATGTAAGGTCGGTTTTTCGCTCAATAGAGAAAGACCAGAGGCTTCTTGCCTGTAAACTGATCGCCAATGATTATATACAACAGCGTTATTTTTCTGGCTGGAGCATGCATTACGAAGAGGTTGCCGCAAAGACGATAAAAGAAATGGAAACTTATCCCATCGCTGAAGTGAGCTCTTATCTAAAGCAGTCTCCAGCTGTAAAACTACTGAAGCTTCTAAATAGAAATAAATAATGATAGCATATACGGGAACTTGATTTCGCATTTTAAAACTTTCTTTTTTTAAAGATTGTTTATATTTTTCTTTTTTCGTTACAAAAACCTGTTACCGAAATACATTTGTACCATTAAGCATATCCACTATACCGCTTTTACCTCGTGGCGCATTTCCGTTAATTCTTTCAGTTTTTCTTCCCCATTTTGCTCCCTAAACTGTTTTCTTGCCTGCCTTAACTGTGGTGC
>DDEP01000096.1 GCA_002336465.1 Pedobacter sp. UBA1951 | reverse complement strand
GAGCTCAAAAATATTAATATTTCTTTACAGTCAAAAAAAGAATATTCGCTGCGATTGCACCATATTTCTCAACAAAAAAGTCGGAAGATTTTTTCTTCCGACTTTTCTCCATGTAGAGTCTTATTATAAAAAATTATTTCTTAAACTCACTGGTTGCGTAAAATTCCATATCTGGATAATCGCGTTTGGTCATATCAAGCATAAAATCATTGTCTGATAGATAAACCGGATTACCTTCTTTATCTGTACCAATATGAGCCTGCTTACGTTTCACAAATTCATCTAACTTTTTCCTGTCATCACAAGTTACCCAACGTGAACGTGAGTAGGTAAGCGTACGGAAACGACACTTTGCACCATATTCATGCTCTAAACGAAAGTTGATTACCTCAAACTGTAATTCGCCTACCGCACCAATCACTTTTCGGTTACCCGGCTGCATTACAAATAACTGCGCAACACCTTCATCCGTTAGCTGTTCTATTCCTTTTTCTAACTGTTTGGTACGCATAGGGTCCATATTTTCCACTTCCTTAAAAATTGCAGGAGAGAAACTCGGGATCCCTTTAAAGTGAAGTTTTTCTCCTTCGGTTAGTGTATCGCCTATCTTAAAGTTACCACTATCGTATAAGCCTACCACATCGCCCGGCCAAGCCTCTTCAACCAAACTTTTTTCATTGGCCATGAAATCCATCGGGTTGGCAAATTTCATTTTCTTATCCTGACGGGTGTGGTAATAGAATTTATTTCTTTCAAATTTACCCGAACAGATACGCAAGAAAGCAATCCTGTCGCGGTGTTTAGGGTCTAAGTTGGCATGTATCTTAAATACAAAACCGCTGAAATTCTTTTCCTCAACCAATACATCACGCTCTTCGGCTTCGCGGTGTTTAGGACTTGGAGCAATTTCTATGAACGTATCTAACAATTCTTTGATTCCAAAATTATTGATGGCTGACCCGAAAAATACCGGAGCCAATAAGCCTTCTCTATACAATGAAGCATCTAAATCGCCATATACGCCATTGGCTAATTCAGCTTCATCTTTTAAGTTACTGATTTCTTTTTCCTGTAAATAATCAAGTAGCGCATTATCATTTAAGTCGCTTACTTTAATCACAGAATCGGTAACCTTGCTCTTATCAGAGTGGAAAAGATTTAACTGTTTATGGTAAATGCTGTAAACCCCTTTAAATGTATGTCCTTGTCCAATTGGCCATGATTGTGGACAAAGGCTGATGTTCAGTTTTTCTTCAATCTCATCCAGTAAATCGAAAGGTTCTTTACCTTCCCTGTCCATCTTGTTAATGAAGATAATTACCGGAGTATTACGCATACGGCAAACAGACATCAGTTTTTCCGTCTGTTCTTCCACACCTTTTACACAATCAACCACAAGGATAACACTATCTACTGCCGAAAGCGTGCGATAGGTATCTTCAGCAAAATCTTTGTGCCCAGGGGTGTCTAAGATATTGATGCGTTTATCTGCATATTCAAAACCCATTACCGATGTAGCTACCGAAATACCACGTTGGCGCTCAATTTCCATAAAATCGGAAGTATTGCTTTGATTGGCCTTATTTCTTTTAACGGCTCCGGCGGTATTGATCGCACCTCCAAAAAGCAAGAACTTTTCGGTCAATGTGGTTTTACCCGCATCGGGGTGACTAATAATGGCAAACGTTTTTCTTCTTTCTATTTCTGGATTTAACATGATTTTGATTGATGAAGATGATGAGAAAATGCAACAGCTAGGAACCTATAAGAACCTTAAAGCGAATAATATGGCTGTAGAAAATTTCACGGCCGCAAAGGTACATATTTTTACTTTATCAAATGGCTTTTATCCTAATAACTAAACATATACCAGTTTTAATGCAAACGTTTGCGTAATGTTAATGTGCTGTCAATCTATGCGTAAGCTATATTTTTTTATAACTTACGGTTCAATTTAAATCAACCACAAATAAAACGGTATAAAAATGGAAAGAAGAGATTTCTTAAAAAACAGTGCAATGGCTGCTGCGGGTATGACGATCTTACCCTCAGGTTCCCTTTTTGCCAAAGATAATGGCAAAGTAAGATTAGGATATATTGGTGTAGGAGCAAGAGGAATGAACCATATTAGCGAAGGTATTTTAAGAGATGATGTTGAAGTTGTTGCAATTTGTGATACACAGGAAAGCTCGTTAAAAATTTGCCGTGAATTTATTGCTAAAAAAGGCAAGCCGGCTCCCAAAGAATACACAGGAGGTTTGGATGCTTATAAAGCATTATTAGACAGAAAAGATATCGATGCTGTAATTATTTCGACCCCGTGGCAGTTTCACCATGAACAAGCTATTTACGCCATGAATGCAGGTAAATATGTAGGATGCGAGGTAATTGCAGGGTTAACGGTTAAAGATCATTGGGATATTGTAAATACATCTGAAAAGACAGGCATTCCTTACATGACCTTAGAAAATGTATGCTACCGTAGAGATGTGCTTGCTGTATTAAACATGGTGAGAAATGGCATTTTTGGGGAATTAGTGCATGCAGAAGGAGGTTATCAGCATGATCTACGTGAAGTATTGTTTAACAATGGTAAACAATACTATGGCGGAGGCGTAGAATTTGGCCCCAAAGCTTTAAGCGAGGCACAATGGCGCACTCAGTTTAACATTGATCAGGATGGTGATCTTTACCCTACACATGGAGCAGGGCCCGTAATGCAATATTTAAATATCAATAGAGGTAATCGCTTTACAAGTTTGGTTTCATTCAGCTCTAAAGCACTTGGATTGGCCAGTTACGTTGAAGCACAATCGCCGGGGCATCCTAATGCAAAGATCAATTATAAGAATGGCGATGTTACCACTACTTTGATCAATTGTGCCAATGGTGAAACAGTAATGCTTACGCATGATACCCATTTGCCACGCCCATATTCATTAGGATTTAGAGTTCAAGGAACAAAAGGTTTATGGATGGATGTAAATAAATCTGTGCATATAGAAGGTGTATCTAAAGCACATACTTGGGATAAAGCCGATGACTGGTTTAAAAAATACGATCACCCGCTTTGGAAAAAATATGAGCAATTGGCAGTAAGTGCTGGTCATGGTGGTATGGACTGGTTTGTTTTCAATGGCTTTATTGAGGCGGTTAAGCAGAAAAAGCAAACTCCAATTGATGTATATGATTCAGTTACGATGAGCGTGATTGCACCACTATCGACAGAATCATTAAAGAAACAGAATAAAACTATGCAGTTCCCTGATTTTACCAAAGGCAAATGGCAAAACAGGAAAAATACTTTTGCTTTAGATGATAGCGGTTTTTAATTAAACATCCCTTATAAATAACGGCATCATGTTGTGTAATGCGGCATGATGCTTTTTTATGAAATTTCATTTCTCTGATGTTCTATAAGCTCAGAATCAATAACCACACGATAATAAGCTTCCTCTTCAGTTTTGTTGTTAATAATATCAAGTAAGGTATCTATGGCTTTCTGCCCTTGTACCGCAGGGAACTGTTCTACACTTGCTAAAGGCGGATATTGCATGAACTGGTTAATAGGAGAGTTGGCAAAACTTACAAAACAAATATCCTCGTTTATTTTTAGGCCAATATTAGCTGCATGCTTTACTGCATAAGATGAAACATAATCATTAAAAGCAATAATAGCAGATGGTTTCCTTTTAAGGCAAATCAATGTTTCCAGTGCTTCTTTCGTTCCTTTTTCAGTTAAATCGCAGTTTACTACAAGTGCTGGGTCAAATTTTAAACGGTTTTTTTGTAAGGCCTTGATATAACCCTCCCTGCGTTGTTTGCTGGCCAATAATGATGCAGGACCATTAATGAGTGCAATGTTGCGATGTCCTTGTTTCAAAAGGTAGTTTACCGCTTCCGTGCTTCCTGTTTCAATGTTGCATGAAACATGATGGATGTTCTTTAAAGGTGGAATTCTGTCAAAATAAAGCACCGGAATGTGATACTTTCTGAGTTGTTCAAAATGGCTGTAATCTGTGGTGTTCTTGGCGAGAGATACAATTAAGCCCTCTACCCTATGCGCACGCATTTTTTCTGCCAGTAGTTTTTCTTTTTCTTCGTCATCGTGTGATTGACCAAGCAAAATGGTATAGCCTCTTTTATAAGCAATATCTTCAATTGTGCTTAAGGCTTCTGCAAAAAAAGTTTCAGACAACTCAGGTAATATAACACCGATGGTAAAAGTCTTGCCCTTTTGAAAATGAACTGCAGCTTGATTAGGTTCATAATGCAATGCTTGGGCTACCTGTTTAACTTTTAGCCGAGTTGCTGCACTGATGCTAGGATGATCATGCAGTGCTCTTGAAATAGTAGAAACAGATAGATTTAGCTCTTTGGCAATTTCTTTTATGGTGACTGATTTTTTAAGCATGGTTAACAGGTCCCAATGAGAAATTGAAGGTAAGAAAAATCTATAGAACTTGCTATTTTAACTCGTTCAAACGTTTGCGTAAAATAAATTTACACAATGTATCTATGAATTAAATAATTCTTGCTCATCACGATCTTGTACNNCCTAATTTCATGTCAGAATCTTCAATTAGGTAAATTACAACATTGTCTGCAGGATCAGACATGCCTTCAAAACGATAGGTTTTTATAATGGTAAGATCTTCTGGATTATAAGTTTTGTTATGCTCTTCAGACCTCATTTCGTTATTCTCCGATAAAGTAATTTCGTTGGTTATTCCGCGTTGACGCAACTTCTCCATTACCTGGCTTAAAGTGTTCATTTCATTCGGCTGTTTCATGGTTCAAAAGTTTTGATATGAAATAAAACAACGCGCTGCTGCAAATGGTTTTTACTTGTTTAAAAACCTCCTGATTTCTAAGAGGAACCTTTACGTAATGGAGATAGCAGATGTTCTAAGCCATTAAGCTTAATTTCGTAAAGCGTTTCGAGCAACATACCTAACTTGCCCGGAGGAAATCCCTTTTGTTTGAACCAAAGTAAATAAGCTTCTGGCAGGTCACAAAGCTGCCTGCCTTGGTATTTGCCAAAAGGCATTTTCATTTCTACTAAGTCTTTTAATAACTGTGGATTAGGTCCATTCATTATAATATCATTTCAAGCATTTCTACTGCTTCATCAATGCTGTTTATATTGTCAAAAGATATTCTTAGCGTATTTTTTACTTCCTTTAGATTACACAAGCGAGGATGCATTTGTGCAAAGGCGAGAATTTTGTTGAATACTTCAGAATCAAAATATTTAGACTGCTTGTCGGTAAGGAAATAACCTCTTAAGATATTTTTCTTGAAGCTCACTTTTTCAAAACCTAGTTTTTTGGCAATCCATTGTAAACGTAAAACCTTTACCATATCTATAACCTGTTGTGGTATAGGGCCAAATCTGTCGCGCAATTGCTGTTCAAAAGCCAAAAGGTCTTTTTCATGCTCTAACTTAGATAATTCGGTATAGAGATTATAACGTTCAGTTATACTTGTAATGTAATCATCTGGAAAATGCAGTTCAAGATCTGTATCAACCTGTGTAAAGTTTACAAAAGGCTTTTCAGGCTGATCTTTAAATAAATCCTTAAACTCATCATCCTTAAGCTCCTGTATGGCCTCGTCTAATATCTTATTGTACATCTCAAAGCCTATCTCTGCTATAAACCCGCTTTGTTCACCACCTAAAAGATTGCCGCTCCCACGTATATCCAAATCTCGCATCGCGATATTGAAGCCACTACCTAAATCAGAAAATTCTTCAATAGCACTTAAGCGTTTACGAGCTTCTGTAGTAAGCGTAGATAGAGGAAGTGTTAACAAATAGCAAAATGCTTTTTTGTTAGAACGTCCTACCCGACCACGCATCTGGTGCAGATCGCTCAGGCCAAACATATGTGCCTGATTAATGATAATGGTATTGGCATTGGGAATGTCTAACCCGGCTTCGATAATGGTAGTAGCTACCAATACATCTTTTTCGCCATTAATAAAGGCTAGCATAACATCTTCTAAAGCATCGCCATCTAACTGCCCGTGCGCAATACCTATACGAGCATTAGGTACAAGGGTTTGTATCAGTCCACCCAATTGTTGTAGGTCATTTACCCGGTTGTGTATAAAAAATACTTGACCTCCTCTGTCAAGCTCAAATTGTATGGATTCTTGGATCAGTTTGTCATTAAATACATGTAATTCGGTATTTACACCCTGTCGGTTTGGTGGTGGAGTGCTCATAATAGAAAGATCGCGGGCACCCATTAAAGAGAAATGCAAAGTTCGAGGAATAGGTGTAGCGGTAAGCGTTAAGGTATCTACATTTACCCTAAGCGTTTTAAGTTTCTCTTTGGCGGCTACTCCAAACTTTTGCTCCTCATCAATTACCATTAAGCCCAAGTCTTTAAACTTTACATCCTTGCTCAATAAGCGGTGCGTACCAATGATGATATCAATCTTGCCTTGAGCTAGTCGTTCTAAGGTTTCTTTGATTTGTTTAGAGGTCTTAAAACGATTAATATAATCTACTGTGGCAGGAAAATCTTTTAAACGAGAAGAAAAAGTTTTGTAATGCTGCAATGCCAAAATAGTAGTAGGCACTAAAATTGCAACCTGCTTACTATTGGCAACCGCTTTAAAGGCAGCACGAATAGCAATTTCGGTTTTACCAAAACCTACATCACCACAGATAAGCCTGTCCATAGGATGCGGGGCTTCCATATCTTTTTTTACCTCGGCTGTAGCCTTAACCTGATCAGGTGTATCTTCATAAATGAAAGAGGCTTCTAGCTCGGTTTCTAGATAACCATCTGGAGCAAAGGCTGTACCTTGTTGCGCTTTGCGCATGGCATATAAACGAATCAGGTCGCGAGCAATATCTTTTACCTTTTTCTTGGTGGTACGTTTAAGTTTGTCCCAAGCATCAGTACCTAATTTATTCATTTTAGGTACAGTTCCGTCTTTGCCGCTGTATTTGGCAATACGGTTTAAAGAGTTGATGTTCACATACAGCAAATCGTTATCGGCATAAACCAATCGGATCATTTCCTGTACTTTGCCGTTAACCTCTACCTTTTCCAATCCGGCATATTTTCCTATTCCATGGTCAATATGCGTAACAAAATCGCCGGGTTTAAGTTCCCTTAAATCTTTTAAGGTGATAGACTGACTGCGCTGGTAACCTTTTTTTAATTGATATTTATAAAAACGGTCAAATATCTGATGGTCGGTGTAAAAAGCAATCTTCTGCTCAAAATCAACAAAACCTTCACGTAAAGAAATATTAATCGGAACAAATTTTACGGTTTTATCGATGTCATCTAATATGGCATACAAACGCTCAATTTGCTTGGCAGAATTGGTAAAAATAAAGTTATGGATATGCTGCTTTTCGTTTTCCTTGAAATTATGGATCAGCAGATTAAAGTCTTTATTAAAAGAAGGTTGTGGCTTCGTGTCAAAGAACACGGTTTCATCAGCACGGTAAAAAAACTGTTTGCCAAACTCAACAAGGTTAAAGTCTTGAAAAAGATCGGCCAGCATTTTCTCATCTGTAAAAGCAAATTTTGGATCAAGCCAGTTAGGGTTTTGCTGTTTATCGGCTTGTGGTAAGGCTTTCCATAATTCATCAGCTTTTCTGTAACCCGTTTTTACTATATCCAAAGCAAAACCAACATCTTTGAACCAAAGCTGCGTGTCTTTATCAATATATTCTAATAAGCTAATGTTGTTCTCAGTCAAGAACTTCGCTTGTACATTGGGTACAATGGTAAGCGTTTTAATTTCCTCTACCGATAACTGGCTGTCAATTTCAAAAGTACGGATGCTTTCTACCGTATCGCCAAAGAACTCTATACGATAAGGCAAATCATGCGAGAAAGAGAAAATATCTACAATACCACCTCTTATAGAGAACTGTCCAGGTTCATAAACAAAATCGCTGCGTTCAAAATCGTAGTCTGTTAAAAATTCATTGATGAAATCGATACCTAAGTTTGCCCCTATGCTAATTTCTAAAGTATTTTTTTCTAATACATTTCTGTTGATTACCTTTTCGGCCAATGCTTCAGGGTAAGTCACTACAATTTTTCCGTACTGCGAATGGTGGTTAAGTTCTGTTAAAACCTCGGCACGAGCCAGTACGTTGGCTGTATCTACCTGTGTAAATTCAAAAGCTTTACGGAAAGATGCAGGAAATAAAAGCACTTCTTTTCCTAGAAGGGCTTCGAGATCAGAAGAAAAATAAGCAGCTTCTTCGCGGTTGGGAAATATAAATAGCTGCGGTTTGTGCTGTAGAAAATAAGTTGTAACGGCAATAAAGGCATCAGCAGAGCCTACCAAACCTTTTACTTGTGTTTTGCTTTTATGGCTGTTCAGTGAAGTGGCCAAGGCAAGCACACGTTTATCGGTCTTAAATCTTTCAATTAAATCTTTAACGTTCACTATTCAAAGATACAGCATAAAATAATAATCATTGCACGCTGAACCTTAAAGTTTCGGCTTTAATTATTCTTATTTTGGTTGATAAATTCTGTTCAGACAGACGATGAGCTTCATTTTGTTCGATGAAGGATGTTAATTTGTCGGTTTTTATTTACCTTTCGTCGAAATTTGAATAATCTAAAGTAACAAAGCTGTTTTAAAGGCTTCTAACATATAAAAAACAGGCAGTTAGCATGATAAAAGGTAAGTACTTTGAACTGTTTTTCTGGATCTTTGCACTGGTGTTATTAGCCATGGCAAACCCGAACGAGCATCATTTTACCTTATGCCCTTTGGCTAATTTAGGGATAGACTGGTGCCCCGGATGTGGGTTGGGAAGATCAATTTCAGCGTTGTTCCACGCCAATATAAATGAGAGCTTAAGGTATCATTGGTTTGGCATACCGGCACTGGCACTGATTTTATACCGGATTTACAGGCTAACAACTGTTTTAATAATTAAAAGAAAAACGTACATCGATTTAAAATATTAGGAGGATAAAAAATGTTTGACCAAAATTTCATGTCTTTACCGGGTATAACCCCTCAAGAATATTCATACTTACAAACCGCTACAAATGGTTTAAATGAACAACAATTGCGTACATTTTTAATGATATATGCAAGCAAAAGAAAGAATCCGAGCGATTTACTGATGTTTTCTGTGATTGGTTTCTTTGTGCCGGGCTTATCAAGGTTTATCGTAGGCCAGATTGGTATGGGTATCTTGTTCTTTTTAACCTATGGTTTGTGTATGATTGGAACCATTGTAGATATTGTGAACCATAAAAGCATTGCTTTTGAGTACAATCAGCGTATGGTGTTTGAAAGCTTGCAAATGATAAGAATGGGCAGTTTCCAACAGCCACAGCAATAAGCTTATATAGAATAATTTTTGTCCCCATAAGTTAAAGCTTATGGGGATTTCTTATTTTTAGGCTATGAAGTTAAGGGAAATAACAAACCACCTTGAGAGTCTTGCCCCATTAAATTACCAAGAAGACTATGATAATTCGGGTTTAATTGTAGGGAATCCTGATGCAGAAATCAGGGCAGCTTTGGTTGCTTTAGATTGTACAGAGCAGATTGTTGACGAAGCCATTGCAAAGAACTGTAATCTTATTATCACGCATCATCCCATCGTTTTTAAAGGGTTAAAGAAGTTTACAGGCAAAAATTATGTAGAAAGGGTAGTCATCAAAGCCATTAAGAACAATATTTCACTTTATGCCATACATACTAACTTAGATCATGTGGCACACGGTGTAAGCGGTTATATCTGTAAAAAGCTGGGCTTGCAAAATGCTAAAGTTTTGTCACCTAAAGCTGGTTTATTGAAAAAGCTGGTAGTTTTTTGCCCAGTTTCGCATGCAGATGTAGTTAGAAGCGCACTATTTGTTGCAGGAGCAGGAGAAATAGGGAATTATGGAGAATGCAGCTTTAATGCACAGGGAACAGGAACATTTAAGGCCAATGATGTGGCCAATCCTTATGTGGGCGAAACAGGCAAGCAACATCGAGAGGAAGAAGTAAGGATAGAAACCGTTTTTAAAATTCAAGACGAAAGAAAGGTTTTGGTTGCGCTTTTAGAAAACCATCCTTATGAAGAGGTAGCATATGATATCTACCCACTTGCCAATGAATTGAGTAACGTGGGGGCGGGAATGGTAGGTTGGTTACCTGAAGAAATGGATGGCTTAACTTTTTTAAGACATGTTAAACATGAAATGCAGGCAGCCGTGGTAAGACACACTGCTGTTCTGCCCAAAAAAATCAGAAAGGTTGCGGTATGCGGTGGGTCAGGAAGCTTCTTGCTGCAAAAAGCCATAGCAGCAGGAGCAGATGCTTTTGTAACGGCCGATTTCAAGTACCATGAATTTTTTGATGCTGAGAATAAATTGATTATAGCCGATATCGGACATTTTGAAACAGAACAATTTACATCTAATTTGTTGATAGATAATATTCAAGAAAAATTTCCTAACTTTGCAATCCGTTTAACGGAGCATAATACAAACCCCATAAATTATTTGTTTTAATGGAACAAACAGTAGAGCAAAAGCTAAAGGCTTTATACGAATTACAAACCATACATTCTAAAATAGACAAAATTCGCCAGATCAGAGGTGAACTGCCTGTAGAAGTAGCTGATTTAGAGGATGAGGTAGCAGGATTAGAAACCCGTATCCAGAAAATAAAGAACGAGTTAGATGACACAGAAGATGCAATTGTAAATCGTAAAAATATGATTAAGGAATCGCAAACCTTAATTAAAAAATACGATGCTCAATTGAAAGAAGTTAAAAATAACCGTGAATACGATGCCTTAACTAAGGAAATTGAAATTCAAAACCTTGAGATTCAGGTTTGTGAGAAAAAGATCAGAGAATACGGTTTCGAGATCAATAGCAAAACTGAAATCTATGATAAAGCGCAAGCTAATCTTGAATTAAGAAAAGGTGATCTTGATGCTAAAAAAACAGAGCTTGAAACCATCACTTCAGAAACAGAGAAAGAAGAAGATGCATTGTTGAAGAAAGCAGAAAAAGCTCAAGGAGCAATTGAAGACAGACTTTTATTTGCATATGATCGCTTAAGAAAAAATGCAGTTAATGGTTTAGCGGTAGTAACTATCGAAAGAGATTCTTGCTCTGGTTGCTTTAACAAAATCCCACCTCAACGTCAGTTAGATATTCGCCAGCGCAAAAAAATTATCGTTTGCGAGCATTGCGGAAGAATCTTGGTTGATGAAGCATTGACACATGAAGTAGCAGAAGCTTAATAAGCTTTCCGTTATAAAAAATATAAAGGTCAGAATACTAATTTCTGGCCTTTTTTGTTTTATTAATAAAAACAAAGTTGTGTTTTTAGGGTTGATATAAATATTTAACTTGCTGTAACTGATTAATTGACTTAGATGTACATTAAACACCTTAATTTTCTTCGAAAAAAATACATTGTTTTATTACTTACCGCTTTCCCCCTTGGGGCATTTGCTAATTTTGATTTTAATGCAAATTGCTTAAAAGCATACCAGAATATAATTGAGCTTAAACTGCCTGCTGCTAGGCAATTGGTGGCTGCCGAAAGAAAAGCGAGACCAAACAATGCCATAAGCGCTTTATTGGAGAACTATATAGATTATTTTTACCTGATCACCAATGAAAGCAAACCTGAGTTTGAAAGGCTCGAAGCCAATAAGAACAATCGTTTGAACGAGATTAGTAAAGATGATAAAAACTCTCCCTATTATTTGTATGCACAGGCCGAAATCAATTTGCAATGGGCCCTGATGCGGAGCAGGTTTGGAGAGTATTATACAGCATCACGTGAAATTAATAGAGCAAGTAATCTGTTGCAAGATAACAGCAAGAAATTTCCAGGCTTTCACTTGAACGGCAAGGGAATAGGTTTGATCAATGTGGTGATGGGTTCTCTGCCCGATGGATTTATGAAAAAGGCACTAGCTGCATTTGGTATAAAAGGAGATGTAGCTACGGGCTTAAATATGCTGGATAGGCTGGCTGAAAATCTACCTAAATCTACTTATGAGCCGTTTTATGAAGAAGTAGTATTTTACTATTCGTACGTTTTATCAGATGTGGTAAAAAGTCCAGCTGCTTATAGCAAGACGATGAAATATACCGCTCGCTTTGCAGATAGCAGCTTATTGAAAACTTATTTGCAGGCCTATGTATGTGCGCGGAATGGCCATAATGACGAGGCCATGAATATACTTGAGAACAGGCCTAAAGGGAGTACTTACCAACCCTTTCCCTATTTGGATTATTTATTGGGCATTGTTAAACTAAATAAACTGGATTTTAGGGCTGTAGGTAATTTTGATGCATTTTTACAAAACAACAAAGGCAGTAGCTACATTAAAGATACCTACCTGCATTTGGGTTTCATTTCTTTGCTAAAAAACGATAGCTCAGGTTATAACAATTATATCGCTAGGGTAAAAAATAATGGTTATACCTATAATGAGAAAGATAAGCAAGCTTTGAATGAAGCGAGTGCCCCTACACCTAATAAGGAACTGTTAAAAGCACGACTTCTTTTTGATGGCGGGTACCTTAATAGGGCTCTCGAAACATTGACCAGCATAAACGCATCTGCTTTGGCTTCCGCAAAAGATAAGACAGAGTATTATTACCGATTAGGCAGGGTATATGATGATCTTAACAAAAATGATCAGGCTTTGGTGCAGTACCAAAACGCAATCAATACGGGAAGAAATCTAAAGTACTATTATGCGGCTAAAGCGGCAGTATTAGCAGGTAATATCTGTGAAAAAGATAAAAATACTGTAAAGGCAAAATCTTTTTATAATACGGCTATAGGCATGAAAAACCATGAGTATGAAAATAGCATAGAAAATGAGGCTAAACAGGGATTAAAAAGATTACCTGATTAAAACTTGTAAACTACTGCATTGATATGCATTCCTGCTCCTACAGAAGCAAATACCGTATAGTCGCCTTTTTCAATTTGATAATTCTTTACCTGTTGGTGCAACACTAAATCAATTAATGTTGGTATGGTTGCTACAGAACTATTGCCAAGCCATGAAATCGTCATCGGCACCAAATTTTCAGGTATCTCAGTTGCCTCATAAAGCTTAAACAGACGTTTCATAATAGCGCAATCCATTTTGCCATTAGCTTGATGTATAAATACCATTTTAATATCGCTAATGTCGAGACCTGCTTTATCAATGGCACTTTTTACAACCTGTGGCACAGTTACAACGGCAAATTCATATAGCTTTCGCCCATTCATTTTAATGTATAAATTATTGTTGCGCTCTTCAGGATGATTGCTTTTCTTCATGGTAAGTAAGGAGGCATATGCAGCATAAGTCTGGCTTTTATGGGCAAGAACTCCAGTAGGTTGTTCAGAGGTCTTTCCTTCAAAGATTACAGCTGCGGCTCCATCGGCAAAAATCATAGAATCTCTATCATGATGGTCTACTATTCTAGATAAGGTTTCAGCACCTATAACCATGATACGTTTAGCATCTCCCGTTCTCAATACATAATCTGCTTGTATAACACCTTGTACCCAACCCGGACAGCCAAAAATTAAATCGTAAGCAATGCAGTCGGGGTTTTCTATTTCTAAAATCTGCTTTACTTTAGCAGCAAGTGCTGGTAACATATCTACACGGTTGCTATTGTGCCTTATATCCCCAAAGTTGTGGCAGAATATAATTTGATCAAGACTTTCTTTATCAATTTTAGCATCGTTAAGTGCATTTTTAGCTGCAATAACTGCAATATCGTGATTTAAGAGATGATTATCTGCATAACGTCGTTCAACGATTTCGGTAATATCGCTAAACTTTTGAATAATTTCATCGTTAGGTTTTGGAATAACCTCACCATTTTCGTAAAATGCACGATGGGCAAAGAAAGAACCGTTTATAACTTGCTCAGGAATGTAACTTCCCGTTCCAATAATTGTTGAATATAGAGGCATATTTAAGTTTTAAACCAAAAACCGTATTGGTATTATGTTTAAATATAAGATATATTTTTAAATATGCAATAAATAGAATGAAAGAAAATAGCCTCTAAGAAAAATCATCTACCATAAAAACAAACAATTCTTTTGGTCCATGAGCACCTAGAACGAGTGTTTTTTCAATATCAGCGGTGCGGCTTGGGCCGGTAATGGTACTGATCATAGTAGGTAGTGTGCTATATCTTTCTTTTAGGAGTTGAAAAGCATCTTTTAAATCTAAAACCAATTGACCTGTGCGTGCAATTACAATGTGTTGCTGCGGATATATACTTAATCTACGTCCGGCGGCATTGGCATTGCTTACCATTACAGAGCCGTTGCGTGCAATTAAAGCCTCACACATCGTAATACCTACTTCGGCTTGTTCAAAATCCTTATCGCTCCGGTAAAAAGGAAACTCATAGTGAGCCAGTAAATCTTGCAACTGTGGTTCCCAACAGTAAATCTTGCGCCATTTGTATTTGTCTGCCAAGGTGAGCAGGTTCTCAATAAAATCTACGGCATTTTCACAAAAGATAAAATTACCCGATACAGCAGCAAGTTCCTGCGCAAAAAGAATCTCTAACTCTTCTTCATTTGTTTTGTAAAGAGGTGTTTCTTCTAGGTTAGGATAAGGATTGTCTCTTTTTTCAAGAAGTGCTTTCCTTATTTTTTTGAGCATAAGCTCTTTGGGTGTAATATTATCTTTCATGAATATCCTTCAAATGTAGGTAAGGCATTTGATCTATACAAAAACAGGCAAACATTTTTAAATGTTTGCCTGTTCAATATAGCTGTTAAAACTTAGTTTTCTTCCTGTTGCGTATTACTCTCTGCAGTATGTTGCTCTACTATAGGAGTATCTACTGGAACAATCTCATTCGGTTTTTCTAGTTCTTTTGGTGCAGTACCATTTACAAATTCGTCGTACGTAGTTCTGGTATCAAAAGGACGTTTACCTAAGATTTCCTCTAAATCGGTTTGAAAAAGGATCTCTTTTTCTAATAATTTTTGAGCAAGTTTTTCTAATCCTTCACGTTTTTCAAGTAATAAAGCTTTGGTGCGTTCATAAACTTCGTTAGATAATTTACGAACTTCGGTATCGATCATTTCAGCAGTTTTATCAGAATAAGGTTTATCAAAACTGTATTCTGCATGAGGATCGTAAAAAGAAATGTTCCCAACTTCTTTGTTCATACCGTAAATTTTTACCATACCATATGCAATGCGTGTAATGTGCTCAAGATCGCTCAAAGCTCCGGTTGATATTTTGCCGAAAACGATATCTTCTGCGGCACGTCCACCCATGGTCATGCACATATCGTCCATTAACTGCTCTGTAGTGTATAAGAACTGCTCTTTAGGTAAGTATTGGGCATAGCCTAAAGCAGCAACACCTCTAGGTACAATAGATACTTTTACCAAAGGATTGGCATGCTCTAAGAACCAGCCTGCAATGGCGTGTCCTGCCTCGTGATAAGCCACGATCCTTTTCTCTTCAGGAGATATGATTTTGTTCTTTTTCTCTAAACCACCAATTACACGGTCAATAGCATCTTGGAAATCTTGCATATCAACCATTTGCTTGTTTTTACGTGCAGCGATTAAAGCAGCCTCGTTACATACGTTAGCAATTTCTGCCCCTGCAAATCCCGGAGTTTGTGCAGAAAGCTTTTTAGCATCTACATCAGGTGCAATCTTAACGGGCTTAAGGTGAACTTTAAAAATTTGCTCACGACCAACTAAATCTGGTTTGTCGATAGAGATTTGCCTGTCAAAACGTCCCGGACGCATTAAAGCAGAGTCTAATACATCAGGTCTGTTGGTTGCAGCAAGGATAATAATGCCCGAGTCTGTACCAAAACCATCCATTTCAACTAACAATTGGTTCAGGGTATTTTCACGCTCGTCATTACCTCCCATTACACTGTTTTTGCCACGAGCACGACCAATTGCATCAATCTCATCAATAAAAATGATACATGGTGCTTTATCTTTGGCTTGCTTAAATAAATCACGCACACGTGAAGCACCTACACCTACAAACATCTCAACAAAATCAGAACCTGATAATGAAAAGAAAGGTACCTGAGCCTCGCCTGCAACGGCTTTGGCCAATAAAGTTTTACCTGTACCCGGAGAACCTACCAATAAGGCTCCTTTAGGAATCTTACCCCCTAAATTGGTGTATTTTTTAGGGTTTTTAAGGAAATCTACAATTTCCATTACCTCTGTTTTGGCTTCTTCAAGTCCGGCAACATCGTTAAAAGTTATATTAACTTGGCTTTCTTTGTCGAATAAAGTAGCTTTAGATTTACCAATGTTGAAAATCTGGCCACCTCCGCCACCTCCGCCGCCACTCATACGGCGCAACATAAAGATCCATAAACCTGCAAAAAGTAATACTGGAAGTACGATTTGTAAGAATATATTTAACCACGGGCTCGATTTAGAAGAAGCAGTTATGGAAACTTGCTCTGCAGGAGGCATATCTTTTTGAGATTCAGCCAATTTTTTCTCTAATGATTCTGATGTGGTTGTAACGATTTTAGCAATAGGCCCATTTTTACTGATAGACAAAGTGCTGTTGTTAATGTATTTTTTAAACTTGGGGTCTTCGTTTTTGCCCTCTTTTAAATAAATCTCTCCAGTATAGGTTTCGCCATCAGACGAGCGATAACCTACTATTTGCTTAACATCGCCGGGTAAAAGCATGTTCTGCTCAAACTCTTTATAGCTGATGGTTTTTAAATCACTGCTGTTAAACATGAAATTGAATACCAACAAGCCGATAATGATGGTAGCATATACCCAAAAAATATTGAATTTAGGTGATTTTTGAGGCTTTTTCGGAATGTTGGGAAGTCGCTTGATCTGCTTAGGTTTTTTATTGTTATCCTGATTTTGTGTCATGGTTTCGGTTATGTGTTTTTTGGTTTAGGCACTTTTAAATCTGGTAGTTTCAGCGTCACCCCATAATTCTTCTATGCCATAAAAATCTCTTTTTTCTGTTTTAAAGATATGTACTACGATGTCTAAATAATCTAAAATTATCCAATCAGCATTTTCAAAGCCTTCTTTACGCCAAGGTTCTGTCTGTGTTGATTTGTAGATCTCATCCTCCACACTGTCGGCAATAGCCCTTACCTGAGTAGAAGAGTCTGCATTGCAAACTACAAAATAATCAGATACAGCACTATTTACCTGCCTTAGATCTAAGCGAACAATATCTTTTCCTTTTTTTTCCTGTATGCCATGTATGGCAATCTGTGAAAGCATCGCTGATAGATCTTCGGTTTTCTTTTTTATCATCAAATCAATTAATTTTGGTAAGTCATAAAAATTAAAGTCAACAATTGCAAAATAACACTTTTTCTACATTATTTGTTGGTCAAAATCTCATCAAATTATCATCCGTTGATTCTACGAATAATTATTTAAAAAATATGGCTTCAAATTTTGAGCCATTAACAGAAGGAACTGTAATTATGGCAGACAATCAGTTTGCCGGAAGGGGACAGCAAGAAAATGTATGGCATGCAGAACCGGGTAAAAATCTAACTTTTAGTATTTACTTGTGCCCAAGGTTTTTATCGCCGATGAGCCAATTTTCTCTCAATATGATCGTTAGTTTGGCTATTTGTAATGCACTGGCTGATTTTTTGCCTGAAAAACCTCAAATAAAATGGCCTAACGATATTTACTATAACCATAAAAAACTAGGCGGTATTTTAATTGAAAATAGCATTTCGGGCAATCAACTAAAAAGTAGCATTATTGGCATAGGCCTCAATGTAAATCAGCAGAATTTTGACACGAACATCCAATCTAAGGCGGTGTCTATGAATCAAATTTTACAACATGATGTTGATAAGATTGAAGTTTTGGCACAGATTTGTAGAGGTATAGAGCAGTATTACCTTAATCTTAAGGCAAATAAGATACAAGTAATAAAGGAGCATTACATCAAAAACCTGTTTAAGTATCAAACCGAAGCTTTGTTTAGGGCAGAAGGGCAAGAATTTAAGGGTACAATAAGCGATGTAGATGATAATGGCCTGCTAAATATCAGTTGCTTAAATGGGCAGATAAAGAAATTTAATTTTAAAGAAATAGAATTTTTAGATTGATTTTTCATGCAATAATTTCTATTTTGGACAACAATTAAAACTTAAGAAGAACACACTTTAAACTAAAAATACACACAAATGAAAAAAATCACTTTAATCCTAACCTTTGTGCTTTTAAGCACTTTCGGTGCTTTTGCACAGTTAGAGAACCCTGTCTCATGGTCTTATATGGCTAAAAAAACAGGGAAAAATGAAGCAACCTTATTTATCAAAGCTACCGTTGATGATGGATGGCACCTGTATTCTCAAAATTTGAAACCAGGAGGTCCTAGCAAAACTATTTTTACTTATACCAAATCTGCTGATTATAGCCTGATTGGAAAAACAGATGAGCCAGCGCCTATTACCAAATTTGAGAAGGTGTTTAAAATGGACGTAAGTTATTTTGAAGATCAGGTAATCTTTAAACAAAAAATAAAGCTTAATAAAGGAACTACTGTTGTAAAAGGAAAAGTAGAATACATGGTATGTAATGATCATTCATGTTTACCTCCTGCTGAAGTTTCTTTTAGCATTCCGGTAAAATAATCGGGAATAAATCGTTTACCCGTTTTATTTAAGAAATAATTTTTGGTATGTAGTTAGGCTGCATGCCAAAAGTTTTTATGCGGGTAGGCTTAAATTTATGATGTTTTTTAATATACAAATGAAAAAATTAAGCTTTATAGCGCTGTTAATTCTTATATTAACTAGCGTTAGCATGAATTATACCTATGCTGCTTCACCTCTACAAAAAGATACAACCACGGTACAACAAGCAGACGATGATGGGTTCATAACCATTGGTTCTGCGGCAGACAGTGCTGCTAACAATATTAAATCAGATACGGTTAAGAAAGCTCCTGCAACAGCCAATGCGGCTCCTACTGTTGCAGCTCCCAATAAAGAACAAACCTTATGGCATACTTTCATTGAGGGTTTGTTAGGTGGATTTTTGGCATTCTTGATGCCCTGCATTTTCCCAATGGTTCCTTTAACAGTAAGTTATTTTACCAAAAGAGCCGGAAGCAAGCAAAAAGGTATTGGTCAGGCATTGATTTACGGCCTTTCGATTATTGTGATTTATGTGGCCCTAGGTTTACTAATAACCATTCTTTTTGGTTCTTCTAAGCTGAACGAACTGAGCAGTAGCGGTATATTTAATATTCTGTTCTTTCTACTACTTGTTGTTTTTGCAATTTCGTTCTTTGGTGCTTTTGAGATTACGTTACCAAGCTCTTTTGTAAATAAAATAGATCAAAAAGCAGATAATAGCAAGGGTTTAGGTGGCATCTTCTTTATGGCGGCTTCTTTGGCCTTGGTTTCTTTTTCATGTACAGGACCAATTATTGGGACTTTATTAGTGCAAGCTAGTGCTAAGGGTGAAATTTTAGCTCCAGCAATAGGAATGTTTGGCTTTGCTTTAGCCTTGGCTTTACCTTTTACCTTATCGGCTATTTTTCCGGGCTTTTTAAACAGTATGCCAAAATCGGGCGGATGGTTAAACAGCGTAAAAGTTTGCTTGGGCTTTTTAGAGTTAGCTCTTGCGCTCAAGTTCTTGTCTGCTGCTGATTTAGTATGGCATTGGGGATGGTTTGATAGAGAGGTGTTCTTGGTATTGTGGATTGTAATATTTGCTATGCTGGGCTTTTATTTATTGGGCAAACTCAAATTTTCTCATGATAGCACGCTAAACTACATCAGTGTACCAAGACTATTATTGGCTATTGTATCTATTTCTTTCGCGGTTTATATGGTGCCAGGTTTATGGGGTGCTCCCGTGAAAGTTTTAAGTGGTTTAGCTCCACCTATGCATACCCAAGATTTTATTTTGAGTAGCGATGGTTCATCGGTAAGTCAAAGCTCATTAGATTTTCCTAAAAAAGTAAAGTATGATGAAGTTTTGCATCCACCTCATGGCTTCAATGTATTCTTTGATCTTGATGAGGGTGTTGAATTTGCCAAAAAGATGAATAAACCCATTATGTTAGATTTTACTGGGCACACCTGTGTAAATTGCCGTAAAATGGAAGATGACATCTGGATTGATCAGGAAGTAGGGAGAATTATCAAGGAAAAATACGTGCTTATTCAGCTTTATGTAGATGAGCGTTCTATAAAAATGCCTGCCGAAAAGGTACATTATTCTAATTACCTGAAAGGAAATACAGATGATTTAGGTAGATGGAACCAAGATTTACAGGCCACTAAATATGGCGCCAATTCGCAGCCTTATTATGTTTTGGTAGATCATCAGCTAAATCCTCTTGTACCAGCTCAGGGTGCTATATTCAATGCAAAAGAATATGCCGTATTTTTACAGAGCGGCGTTGATAAATTTAATGCACCTAAATGAGTAAAATAGAAAATATTGGCGTATTAACGTCGGGAGGAGATGCCCCGGGCATGAACGCGGCGATAAGAGCTGTAGTGAGAGCGAGCTTATATCATGAGCTTAAGGTAACGGGGATTTTGAGAGGGTATGACGGGTTGATCAATGCAGATTTTATCCAGATGGATGGAAAGTCTGTTGCCAATATTATACAACGTGGTGGTACAGTTTTAAAAACAGCCAGATGTGATGCTTTCAGAACCAAGGAAGGTAGAGCTAAGGCATATGCTAACCTGCAAAAAAGCGAAATAGATGCACTGGTTGTTATAGGAGGAGATGGAACTTTTACGGGTGCAAATGTGTTTGCCCAAGAATATGATTTTCCTGTTATTGGCTTACCTGGAACCATAGATAACGATTTAATGGGTACAGATCTTACCATTGGCTATGATACTGCAATCAATACAGTGGTAAATGCCGTTGATAGGATTAGAGACACAGCAGAATCTCATGATCGTTTATTTATTGTTGAAGTAATGGGCCGCGACTCAGGGCTGATAGCGCTTCGTAGTGGAATAGGTGTAGGTGCAGAAGCAATCATGATCCCTGAAGCAAAAACAAAAATCAGTGATTTGGTTAAACGCATAGAGAACGGAAGAAAAGATAAGGCTTCAAAGATTATTGTAGTAGCAGAAGGCGATGAAGCTGGAGGCGCATATAATGTAGGTAAGGCTTTGGAAAAGAAATTCCCTAACTATGATATTCGTATTTCTGTATTAGGCCATATACAACGGGGAGGTAAGCCTACCTGTATGGACAGAGTACTGGCCAGTCGCTTAGGGGTTGCTGCTGTTGAAGGGCTTTTGGAAGGTAAAGAAGGAGTAATGGTTGGGCAGGTAAACAAAGAGATTGTTTTTACACCTTTTGCAGGAGCTACAAAACACATCAATGCAGCACAAATTACTCCAGCTTGGTTAAAACTGGCCGAAATTTTATCAATGTAAAAAATCAGAAGATATTTTCATGAAAGCTGCCCTTTGGGGCAGCTTTTTTGTTTTTCATTCATTTTAAACGGCTGATTTTCAGTATAATTATTTATATTGAATAAAATAATCTAAATAATGCTTGTTAAAACTTTTGGTAGTGCACTCTGCGGAGTGGACGCATTAACAATTACCATTGAAGTAAGTGTAGGCGGCGGAAGCAAATATTATGTGGTAGGGTTACCAGATAATGCTGTAAAAGAAAGCCTTTTCAGGGTAGAAAGTGCTATCCGTGTAGCTGGATTTCATATGCCAAGGCAAAAAATATTGGTCAATTTGGCCCCTGCAGATATTAGGAAAGAGGGTTCAGCTTACGATCTTCCTATAGCTATTGGCATTCTGGCTGCTTCAGGCCAAATTAATGCAGATGAATTAACAGATTACATGATAATGGGCGAGCTTTCGTTAGATGGAGGATTGCAAAGCATAGCTGGGGCATTGCCTATCGTTATACAAGCCCGTAAAGAAGGATATAAAGGTTTTATATTACCGAAACAAAATGCTCGTGAAGCCGCAATTGTAAATAACATTGATGTTTTTGGGATGGAGACTTTAAGCGATGTAATCAATTTCTTTTCTAATAAAACGAAACCGGAGCCACTTAAAGTAGATACCCGTAAGGCATTTTTTGAAGAGATTAATGATGCTGAGCAGGATTTTGCAGATGTAAAAGGACAGGAAAACATAAAAAGAGCGCTTGAAATTGCTGCTGCAGGCGGCCACAATGTAATATTGATAGGTCCGCCGGGAGCAGGGAAAACGATGTTGGCTAAACGCCTACCTTCTATTTTACCTCCTTTAACCTTACAGGAGGCACTTGAGAGTACGAAAATCTATTCGGTGGCTGGTAAATTAGCTGTAAGTAGCTTGCTTGCAGAACGTCCTTTCAGAGCGCCACACCATACGATATCTGATGTAGCTCTGGTTGGAGGAGGAGCACATCCTAGCCCCGGCGAAATATCACTTGCACATAATGGTGTACTTTTTTTAGATGAACTGCCCGAGTTTAAAAGAACGGTTTTAGAGGTTATGCGACAGCCCTTAGAAGACCGCAAAGTAAATATTTCAAGAGCTAAATTTTCTGTGGATTATCCTGCAAATTTTATGCTGGTTGCTTCTATGAATCCGTGTCCATGTGGTTTTTTTAACCATCCCGAAAAAGAATGTATCTGTGCCCCTGGGGTAGTGCAAAAATACCTGAGTAAGATTTCAGGACCCTTGTTAGACCGTATAGATTTGCACGTAGAAGTAACGCCCGTAAATTTTTCAGAACTATCTTCCTCTGCTAAGGCAGAACCAAGTAAAGCTATAAGAGAAAGAGTAATTAAAGCCAAAGCATTGCAACATCAAAGGTTTAAAACTTACGAAGGTTTATATGCTAATGCACAAATGAATTCTTCTATGGTAAGGAATGTATGTGTAATTAATGAAACGGGTAAGAACCTGATTAAACAAGCCATGGAAAAACTAAGCTTGTCTGCAAGGGCTTATGATAGAATATTAAAGGTAGCTAGAACTATTGCAGACCTTGCCGATTCTAAAACGATTGAAATAGAACATTTGGCAGAAGCCATTAATTACCGTAGCTTAGATCGTGAAAACTGGGCCGGATAATAAAAATGCAGGACGTAGAACAGCAAAGATTTAAGAGAAAGAACAGCGACATCTCTATTTTAATGATTGTCGTAAATACGCTGTTATTGGTTATGTTTTTAAGCACTGGCAAATTAACAGAAGATCAGATATTTCTGAATATTGTCTATATCTCTATTGGGATAACATTTTTAGCTTTTTTATATGCGATCAGCTACCATGGAAAAGGCTATAATAGAGGTAAATGGTTTTTCGGTATTGCACTTATATTGAGTATAATACTTGTGGTCTTTATGGTTTATGTTTTAAACTTAGCTAAGGCATTTATACATTAGCAAAATGAAGATCAATCTGATAAACAAGCTGTATTTTGCATTAGCAATCTTATTATTAATAGGTATTGGTGTAAAAATATACAAGTACGCCGCATGGAACAGATATTACTATAAGGCTTTATTAACAGTTAAGGAAACCGACTCCCTAAAGATTGAAACGGCTTTTTTTATCACACCCGATGATTTAATTTCTATTGAAAAACAAAATCAGGCATCGGTTATGGAAATGGTTCAACTTAATCTATTGCCTAAAGAGCTGGTTGTAAAATATGCAAGCAAGGAGAAACGATATAAAGATACCATACCTATTTCTATTGATCGAGTAAAGGAGATATTTAATCAGATTAAGAAAAATGGTAAACAATTAGAGCTATATAGCGAGAAAGGTCCAAAGAAAGGGTACAGCTTTGTAATTGTGCAAGATGATCATGCAAAATTGACCATTTGGATAGCGGGAGATAAAACCAGAAAGAGCTTATTAAACTATACTTTAAAAAGTAGATAATACTTTAAAGGACATCTTCGTCCGCCTCCTCTTCTTCAGGATTTTCCTTATAATATTCAATGAGCTTACCCAATTGATTTACTTCATCATCGTAATCAAATACAGGAGTGCCAGTCTCTTCATCAAATTTAATCCATTGTTCACCTTCATCCTTTTGGATTTGTAGGTATTCTTTCCCTTCCTTGTAAATGGTATAAGTTTCATTTCCTTCAGGAAAAACAGCGTAGCTAATCTGGTTAAGTTCTAAGTCAAATGGTTGCATAATGAAGATATAAGAAACAAATCTAATCTTTTAAAGCTTTTAGCTTCTCTATAAAATTAGTGAATTTTTTACTGTTGTAATTTGCAGCGCCAACTTCCCTAAACGATAAACGGCCTTGTTTGTCGAGCACAATGGTAGTTGGTAATGAACCTCCAAAAATAACCTCAGGTACACTGCTAACCGCTTTGTAAACAGGAAGATTATATTGTCTTTTGTTCATAAAATCCATCGATTTGCTGAAATCGCCGTCTGCATCAACCATCATAAAAACAATATCCTTATCATCTTTATATGCTTGTGCTAGTTTATTAATTGAGGGCATTTCTGCAATGCAAGGAGGACACCATGTTGCCCAAAAGTTTAAAAAAATAATCTTGCCTTTTAAATCGGCTAAGCTTACTTGGTTTCCTTTTGGATCAGCAAATACGATTTTAGAAAGGTCGGCGGGCACAGTAGCATTCTTGGTTTGTTCTGTAGGGGTAAATAACCCAATTTGCATCAGCCCTTGTATAAAATAAGCTTTAACAGACGGAACAAAAACAATCAGTAACATCAATGAAATTAGAATAATGTTAAGCGTGTTTTTCTTACTAAAAAAGCGTTTATTAGCAGTAGATGTATTTTGTTCCATTATGCTATCAGTTACCTTATTTATGCCTGAAAATGGCTATGCTTAATTGTGTATTGTCGCTGTTTGATTTCAATCCTTTTGCGTAAATCGTATAAATATTACCGGCCTCTATCTGGGCACTGGTTAACTGGGTTTCTACGGCTCCGTTACTGTTCTTAAGATCAAAGGTAACAGGAGAGCCCGCAGCTATTTCTGTATACTCAGAATATTGTTTAAAAGCCAAGTTACTGAAAAGGTTTGTGCTTGTACCATTTATAGCCAAGCTGGCAGAGCCGAAATCAGGGCTTAAATTCACAAATCTTACTTTGGCCTTTCCTGTTTGAGGTGCTGTTAAATCATCTTTTAAAAGCAGAAACTCAGGGGTTTCAATTTTGTTAACGACAAATAGCGAATAGCCAACCTGAGGCGCAAGCGTGATTACTGTTGAAGCTAAAGAAGTTTTAACACCCTGTTGAGTCACATCTATTTTGCTGTTGCCCGAATAAGCATTCAGGTAATCTATTTTAGTGCCAAAAGAAAAATCTACCGAAAAATTAGTTGCTTTCAGATTATCAATGTAAACATCTAAGTTGGTAGATGAAGGAACGGCATTGATTAGGCTTAAGCCTGAAATTTGTACAGGCTGGTAATCACTATCCTTATGCTTTAGGCACGATGCCAAAGTTAAACCAATTACGAGCGTACCGATGAATAGTTTTAATTTTGATAGAGTTTTCATAGCAATAAAATTTTTGGTTGGCGTTATAACCAACCTGTTTAAATATCATAAATAAAACGCATTTATTGCGGTTTAATTTTGTTTTTACGCAATTCTATGACAGTAATTTCAGGCCATATACCCACTCTTCCCAAAAATCCTAAAAACCCAAAACCTCGATTAATATTAATGGTACGTCCATTTTCTGTCTTTAATCCTGCCCAATGTTTATACCTTAAACTTACAGGACTCCATTTTATTCCAAAGAATTCAATACCAAATTGCATGCCATGGGTATGGCCAGATAAGGTTAAATGTATTTTTGAAGGGTGATTTCTTACCTCTTCTTCCCAATGTGTGGGGTCGTGAGAAAGAAGAATTTTAAAATCATCAGGTTGAGTGTTTTCAAGCGATTTATTCAAATCTCCACGTTGCCCAAAGCCTATACCCCAATTTTCAATACCCGCTAATATAATTTTCTGTGTACCTCTGGTAAGCGTAACATGCTCATCTAATAAAAGCCTGAAACCTATTTGCGCATGGTAATCTTTTAATTGCTGTAGATTCTCTGCTTTTTCAACCTCATTTGGCCATTTTACATAATCGCCGTAATCATGATTTCCTAATACAGAGAACTGGCCATATTTTGCTTTGATCTGAGAGAAATGATTAATCCAAGGGACAATTTCTTGGGCACGGTTATTTACCAAATCGCCGGTAAATACAAACAGATCGCTATGCTGTTTATTGATTAAATCTATACCCTTTTGTACTTGCCTTGCATTGTTAAAGCTACCAGCATGAATATCTGAAATTTGGGTTATGGTAAAACCCTCAAATGCTTCGGGTAGATCGTCAAAATACAAAACATGCTTAATTACCTGATACTGATATTTACCCCAAAGTATACCATATATGAATAGCAAACAAAGGAAAACAGAAAGCACTGCTCCCATTTCAATTAATATGAGGCTACGGCCGGGTATGATGAAAGAATGTGTCTCGAGATAATAAGGTACAGCCCTTAAGAAACTAAGGAAATCATTAATGAACAGAAAAACCGAAAATAAAATCTCAGACGACAGGTATATAATGAAACTGTGTATGGCAATGGTAAAAAAGCGATCAGGTTCTTTATTTTGTATGCGTAATGCAGCAAAATAGGCGCAGATGACCAATATGCCCGAAAAGCCCCAGAAAATGTAGGAGAATATTTGGCTTGAGATAATTAGCTTAAGCCCTCCAAAAACATAAAAGTTAATCAATAGAAATACTATTGAAACAATTGAAAGAGGGGTGATTAGATTTTTTCTCCTCATATATTCTTTAATAAAGAAAGGTATTTTTTACAGTTTACCTCCTAGAAGAAAGTTAAAGACAGTAAAAAACACCTTTTATGTTTAGATCAACTCAACGCTGCGGCTAACAAAAGCTGTTAACTCTGCGCCAGTTAGCATTCCTTGTGATAGTAATGCTAAATCTACAGCTTGTTTTGCATACTTGCTTTGTTCAGCAGAATCTGTAGTTGATAAAATTTTGTTGATTAATTTATGGTTGCCGTTAATAGCTACTTTATAACTATCGGGCATGCTACCATAAAAGCTCATTCCGCCACCCATCTTTGCCATGTCTTTCATGCGACGCATAAATTCATCCATGGTAATAGTTACAGGTGCATCATCAGGATTTAAAGCAACTACTTCTACGGTGTATCCCGGTTTGTTTATAGCCTGTTCAAAAACAGTTTTAACATCGTTGCTTTGCTCTTCAGAAAGTAC
>DDEP01000188.1 GCA_002336465.1 Pedobacter sp. UBA1951 | reverse complement strand
CAAATCTCAAGTCTCAAATCTCAAAATTTGAAGAAAAAATGCACATAGCAGTAGTTGGAAACATTGGCGCAGGTAAAACCACTTTAACAGGTTTATTGGCTAAGAATTATGGTTGGGAAGCGCTTTACGAAGCCGTTGATAACAATCCTTATTTAGAGGATTTTTACAGCGACATGAAACGCTGGAGCTTTAACCTTCAGATTTACTTTTTGAACAGCCGTTTTCAACAAATCGTAGAGATTGAAAAACTTCAAAGAAACGTTATACAAGACAGAACCATTTATGAGGATGCACATATTTTTGCCGAAAACCTTCATGAAATGGGCTTGATGACCACCCGAGATCATGATAATTATCGGGCTATTTTTGGTAACATCACTTCGTTTATCAAAGCGCCTGATTTATTGATTTATCTTAGGGCATCTGTACCTACTTTGGTAAACAACATTCAACGCCGAGGACGTGAATATGAAGCGGGTATCAGGATTGATTACTTGTCTAAACTCAATGAAAAATACGAAGCTTGGATCAAAGATTACAAACTAGGAAAACTATTGATCTTAGACAAAGATAGATTAGATTTTACCAATAATCCTGAAGATTTAGGTGCTGTTATCCAATCTATAGAAGCCGAAATACACGGTTTATTTTAAATTATGGGTGCAACAGGTACATCAAGGTCTTTACGCATATTGGGCATCATACCCGCACGTTATGCTTCTACCCGTTTTCCGGGAAAACCTTTGGTTGATATAAATGGTAAAACCATGATAAACAGAACTTATGAACAAGCTTTATCATGTAAAAGTTTAACCAAAGTAATTGTAGCTACAGACGATGTACGTATAGCCGAAGAAGTGCAAAAATTTGGTGGAGAGTTTGTGATGACCTCTGATCAGCATCAAAGCGGAACAGACCGTTGTGCCGAGATAGCGGTTTCAATGCCCGATTTTGATGTGGTCATTAATATACAAGGCGATGAACCATTCATTGATCCTGAACAAATTAACCTGCTGGCTAATTGTTTTATAGATCCTTCTGTAAAAATAGCCACCCTGATCAAAGAAATTCATACAGAACAGGAGCTTTTTAATGTAAATATTCCAAAGGTAGTGGTAAACACCAATGCCGATGCTTTGTATTTTAGCAGGCATCCTATTCCGTTTATACGTAATGCCGAGGAAAAAGATTGGTTAAATCAACATCGGTATTATAAACATATTGGTATTTATGGTTATTTACGAGAAACGCTGCTCAATATCACAGAAATACGCCCATCATCACTTGAAAAAGCCGAAAGCTTGGAGCAGTTGCGTTGGTTAGAAAATGGTTATGCCATCAGGACAGCTATAACAGACCTCGAAACCGTTGCAATCGATACGCCAGAGGATTTAAAGAAAATAAAACTATAATGTGTATTTTCTTGTTACATTAAAAAAATCTTATGCAAAAAATTTACGCTTTAACTCTGATCTGCTCTCTCTTCTTTGTGGCCTGTAACCGTTCTAATTCGGGTAAGAGCAATATCAATGAGCTTTCAAAAACAACGCTTTTTGCATTTAGCGACTTAGCTAAACAAGATACTTTTAAAATAGCCGTAAAAGGTAGCGATACCAAAAACATGCATCTGTTATTTACAATTGTTGCGTACAATGGTAATGAGATTTATCGTCAGGAATTAAAAGCAGAAGAAATCTTAAAGAATTACTTGGCATCTGCTGGCATGAAAAAAGAAAAAGATAAAATCAAATTCCTTACAGAAGAAGTTGATTACTTTTTTGATGAACGTCATTTCATAGAACCTGCGGTTACCGAAAATGAAAATCCTGACAAAAATGTACCTGATAAAGATTTTTATAACGATTTGAAAAAAAATGGCTTAAATGGATTTGAATACAGGATCAGTAAAGATAAAAATCTGTACATAGCTTGGTCTCAAAAAGAGCAAAAGGTTAAAATCTATTACAAATGCTGTTAAAATAAGCTTTGTTTTATTTAATCATATCTATTTTTAGCCTATCTTTGCCGCGTGATAGTGGTAAGAAAAATAGTTGCTTTATTATTGCTTACGGGCATTTTGGCCAATTGCTTTAATTATGCTATCATTTCTACTTCATACCAACTCAATAAAGAATATATCGCTTCGGTGCTCTGTACCAACAAAGACAAACCAGAACTACATTGTGATGGTAAATGTTTCTTAGATATTAAATTGAAAGAGCTTGAACAAAAAAACAAACAGGAGCAAGAAAACCTTAAAAAACTGGTAGAAACTATTATTCCTGAATATGCAGAAGTAGTTTTACCTCTTTTTGAGAATCCTGTTAGCTCTTCTACCCCATTTTATCTTCAGCAAAAACCTATCGCTAAAGTCAATGCGGTTTTTCATCCTCCTAAATTAGGTTAAACTTTAAATTGGATTACCTATTTACAATAGTTTATGCTGTTGTATAACGTTATGCGCTCTTTTAGGCGTACAGGCTTGCGTGTAATTTCAATTTAATCTTCGTGTATCAGTAGATCTATACTGATCAATTTTAACCATTTATTTAAAATAGTTTGTTGCCTTATGCAATAAGCTTCACTACAATTTATTCTTAAAATGAAAAAAATCATTATGCTTATAGCGATAAGCACCGTTTTATTTACAGCATGTAAAAAAGATCCTAGCTCTGCTCCCGATTTTGATGAAAATAATCTTGCACCGCTTTCTGTTGAATTTGACAATATTGCAGGAGGCAGAACGCTTACATTTAACAATACAGATGTACCTTATACCAATGCCAAAGGCGAACCTTTTACCCTAAGCCTACTCCAATACTACATTAGCAATATAAAAGTAACTACAATCAGCGGAAAAGAATATACCGTTAAACAAGATGACTCTTATTTTTTAATTAAAGGTTCAGACAAAAGCACCCGGTTTGCTAAAATAAAAGTACCAGAAGGCGATTACAGTAAGCTCACATTTGTATTGGGCGTTGACAGCTTAAGAAGCACTATGCCCATAGACAAAAGAACAGGTGTGTTAGACCCTGCTTCGGGTAGCAATATGTACTGGGGTTGGAACTCTGGCTATATTTTCTTTAAAATGGAAGGCAATTCTTCTGTTATTACAGATGATCAGCAAGGAGATCCTAGCGGTAAAAAACAATTCAAGTACCATATTGGTGGGTTTGGTGGCTATAGTTCTTCTACCATCAACAACATTAAAACCATTACTCTTGATCTTAGCAACGCAGGCATTGCTAAAGTAAGAAAAGACAGACAGAGCAATATCCATTTATTTGTAGATGTTCTAAAGGTATTTAATGGCAGTAACAGTTTCAGCATAAAAGAGCATCCTAATGTCATGTTCAGCGAATATTCGGTAAGCATAGGCAAAAATCTTAGCGAGATGTTTAAACATGATCATACTGAAAACTAAACAGCATGAAAACAAAATATTTCAAGTATATATTTTTGGTCTGTCTGTTTGTTTATGCTTGCAAAAAGAGCGATGATGTACAAGAAAAAGCAGTGCTATTTTTGGGTTTTCAAAAACCCAAAAATTTTCCTGAACCCGTATATAATTTAGCCAACAATCCCATAACTAAAGCTGGCTTTGAGTTAGGTAGAACACTGTTTTACGACCCAAGGTTATCAAGAGACAATACCATTAGTTGTGGTTCATGCCATATCCAATCTTCGGCTTTTACCCATCACGGGCACGATGTAAGTCATGGCATTGACGACAGGTTAGGAATTCGTAACTCGCCTCCAATCATGAATTTAGCTTGGAGCAAAGCCTTTATGTGGGGCGGCGGCATATATGACCTTGACCTGCAACCCATTGCTCCCATAACCACTCACGAAGAGATGGATGAAAACCTGGAGAATGTACTCCATAAGCTTAGGGCAATACCAACCTACAGAAATCAATTTAAGGAGGCATTTGGCAGTGATGAAATTAGCACAGCGCATTTGATGAAAGCTTTATCTCAATTCATGCTCATGTGTATAAGCAGTAATGCTAAATACGATAAAGTGATACGCAATGAGGGAAATATCTCATTTTCTACCATAGAGCAAGAGGGTTATCAGATTTTTAAGGATAAATGTGCATCATGCCATACAGAACCACTCTTTACAGATGGTACTTTCAGAAATAACGGTTTGGCACCTAACGCCATTAACGACAAGGGCTTATATACAGCCACGTTATTGGATAAAGATCTGTATAAATTTAAAGTGCCTTCGCTAAGGAACCTCAAATATACCGCACCTTATATGCACGACGGCAGATTTTTAAATTTAGATGCAGTATTAGACCATTATGTTGGTCAGGTACAAGATACTCCTAATCTTGATCCCATCTTGAAAAAGCAAACATCAAGAGGTATAAACTTGAGCAATGATCAGAAAACCAAATTATTAGCTTTTCTAAACACACTCAACGACGAAGATTTTATCCATAACAAAGCTTTAGCTGAACAATAATTGAAATGATGATGAAAAAAAGTATAGGATTAGCTTCCTTTTTGATGATTTTGAGCTTTTCTGCTCTAGCTTGCGATATATGCGGTTGCGGAGTAGGCAGTTACTATATAGGTATTTTACCTGAGTACAATAAACGTTTTATTGGTTTAAGGTATCAATATAAAACGTTGCAAACTCATTTAGGTCCACAAGGTCAAATTACCCCACTTACTACAGATGAAACCTACCAAACGGCAGAGCTATGGGGAGGTATGAATTTTGGCCAGAAGTTTAGGGTGCTTGCTTTTGTGCCATATAATATCAATAGACGAAGCTCACAAGAAGGCAATGGCGAAAAAAATGGTTTGGGCGATGTTGCCTTAATGGGTTATTACAACCTATTTACAAAGACCCACCTACTTAAAAGCAAGCTATTGGTTCATTCACTTTGGTTAGGCGCAGGTATTAAACTCCCTACCGGTAAATATGAACCTGCAGAAAAATTAGCAGTGCAAGAAAGCCCCAATAATTTTCAGTTGGGTACGGCAAGTACCGATTTTACCCTAAATGCAGCTTACGATATAAGACTAAATGACCTAGGTTTTAACCTCAATGTAAATTACAAGATCAATACAGCGAACAAATATGCATACAGATATGGAAACAAGCTTACAACCAATGCCTTGCTTTATTATAAGTTCAGGCTGTTGCATAAGCTTACTTTGGCACCCAATGCCGGCATATTGTATGACACCGCAACAAAAGATATTGAAAGCAACAAATACACGGTAGATGTATCAGGAGGTCATTCTGCTGCTTTAATTACAGGTATGGAGATAGCAACAAGTAAATTCTCCATTGGTGCCAACTACCAAAGCATCATTTCTCAAGAATTGGCAAACAATCGGGCTAAGGCCGGAAATCGCTTAATGATCCATTTATCCGTTCCATTTTAAATCATAAAATATGAAAAGAACATTATTAATTGTATTAGCAGCAAGCAGTTTTGCTGCCTGTAAACCTAAACAGGATGTAAGCAGTATTAAAAATGAAACCATGAAACTGCATGATGAAGTAATGGCTAGCCATGGTAAGATTATTGCTAACCAGATGAAAATAGACACTCTGTTAAAAGAAATGAAAGCATTAAAACAGTTGTTCCCTGCCATAGATACTTTGCAGGAAAAAACAGCCTTAACCACAACGCTTAACAATTTGCTTAAAGCAGAAGAAAGCATGAACGATTGGATGCATCGTTTCAATCCTGATTACAACAGTACAAACCTAGATTCTGTAATCAATTATTATAAAACTGAAAAACAGAAGATCAATGCCATTGACAGTTTGTACAAAAAAGAAATAAAAGAATCTAACCTGTATTTATCAAAATTTAAAAAACCATGAAAAAGATAACTCTTGTAGCAACACTGCTCATTATAATTTTAGCGGCCTGTAATCAACCCGAAAAACTACCATACTTGCAAATTGAGGTAACGGGTAATATGGTAAATGGTAAACTGGTGCAGGACACTGTGTTTAAAACTATCCCCGATTTTAAACTATATAATCAAGACAGCACATTGGTTACTGCTAAAGATTTTGACAATAGCATTTATGTAGCCGATTTCTTTTTTACCTCATGCCCTACCATTTGCCCGGTAATGCACCGCAACTTACTTCAAGTTTACAATAAGTATAAAGGTAATCCACAGGTTAAAATTGCATCGCACACTATTGACACCAAATACGATACACCTTCCAGATTAAAAGCTTATGCTAAAAAATTAGGTGTAGAGGGTACACAATGGGAATATTTATGGGGTTCTAAAGAGGTAATCTATGGCCTTGCCGAACGCAATTATCTGGTTGCCGTACAACAAAACGATGAAGCACCCGGAGGTTTTGTACATCAGGGATATTTAATCTTGGTAGATAAAAATAAACGTATCCGTGGGGCTTATGATGGTACCGTAGATAAAGATGTAGCCAAACTTATGAACGATATGGACATCCTTTTAAAAGAGCAATAATTAAACCCAAAATCATGAAAAAAATATTATTTATAGTCTTGCTAAGTGGTTTTTCTCAAATTACTAAAGCACAATCTGCAAAAGAAAAGGTTAAGGTTCTATCTACCGATACTGTTAAAAAAGTATTGGAAATTGATCCTGTATGCAAAATGAAGGTAAAGACCGAAAAAGCGATCCAGTTTATTTACGATAAGAAAACCTATTATTTCTGTAGTGAAAGCTGTAAGAAAGCTTTCAGCGCAACCCCAGAAAAGTATATTAAGAAATAATAG
>DDEP01000048.1 GCA_002336465.1 Pedobacter sp. UBA1951 | reverse complement strand
AATATTCTACAAACCCCTGCCTTAAATTTTGATGGAACCGAAATCAGTTGGATCAGCGTTTCTGAAAAAGGAAAATCGCTTTGGCTAAAAAATACGGATGGAAAAACCGAGAAAATTATTGATGACACAAGAGCTCAGCTAAGCAGACCCGTATTTATAAACCGCCAGATCGCTTTTAACGCCCATTACAACGGGATTGACAATATTTATGGCATAGACCCTCAAACCAAAAAAATAATGGCGCTAACAGCCGCAAAATACGGTGCCTTTAATCCTTCGTTTAACAACACCAAAAATTCCATACTTTTCAATCTATACACAGAAAAGGGCTATCAAATAGCAGAAACTCCAATTGAAACATTACCCTTGCAAGAAAATCATTTTGTTTATTTTGCACAAACTGCTCAAAATCAAGAGAACAGGAGTTCTATTTTTGAAAACATACCCGACAGCACTTTTGAAAGCAAACCTTACAAGGCATTCTTTCATGCATTTAATCTGCATAGCATTACTCCCATAACGGACGAAAAAGAGAAAATAGGGCTTGAGTTAAGATCCAATGACCTGTTAAACACCGCAAGCATTTACGGAGGTGCATCATACAACACCAACCTAAAAAGGTTTGAATACAGCGCTGGTTTAATTTACAAAGCACTTTATCCTGTTCTTAGCATAAACTTTATGAACAGGCCTCGAACACAGTTTTACAAATACAAGAATCAAATTAATCAAGCCAACTGGCGCGAAGATTATATCAATTTTAAAGTCAACCTGCCTTTAAGCGGGAGCTATCTAGCCCATAACTACGGCATCAATCCCGAAATCAGCACCTATTACATCAAACGCTTTTTTGAGCCTAAAGAACAAGGCGTTTTACGTGATGTGGTTAAATTCCCGATGAAATATAGACTTAATTTAAGCCATAGCTTAAGAATGGCTCAACGAGATATTGCGCCTAGATTTGGTCAAAACATCATTGTGCAATACCTACACCAACCCTTTGATAAAACATTAAAAGGCGAATTATTTTCGTTCGAAAGCTATTTCTATTTTCCGGGCATAGCCAAAAACCATTCGGCTATGATCAGCTTTAATTACCAGAACGAAAGCGGTATTTTTAATGGATCAACAGAAATCGGCACCGTATTCGGTTACAATCAGATCAAGGCAAAAAGCTTGTTAAAAAATTCTTTGCTGCTTAATTATCGCTTCCCTTTCTTGTTTCCCGATCTTGAAATTGGCCCCTTGGCTTATATCAGGAACGTAAGGGCTACCCTATTTAGCCATTATGAAAATTTTGGCACCGAAACTAATCTGTCGCAACCTAAAACCTATGGTTTTGAATTGAGAAGCGACATGAATTTACTCAGGTACCAACCCATAGTTGATTTGGGCTGTAGAGTTATTTTTGTTAATAAAATCTACAACCAAAACCCTATATTCGAGTTATTATTTAATTATAGCTTTTAAAAACCTTCTTAATATTCTAAAAATGAAAGGGAAAACTATTTTCATTATCGTGGTGACAGCGCTATTAACTATTTTCTTAATGGTTAATCGTGAGCCTGTTGATTTTGATTTCTTGATAGGTTCGCCGGTAGCCATTTCAAAACTGATCGTAATTGGCGTGTGTATCCTTATCGGTTTTATTTTAGGTTTTGTTGCTGGCAGGCCTAGAAGCACCATGAGCAGTTACAATGATGAGATTGAGAAAAATCAGGTAAGCGAGCAAAATAAAAACACTTTATCTGATGAAGATCGCGATTACATCAATTAACTAGGGCTTCTATACTCGCTTTGCTTCAGCTTGTTTGTAAAAAATTTATAGACCATTAAAAACAAAGTCGCTGATATACTCTATTTTAGAATATCACAACGTTAATATTATCTATCTAACCTCTTAAAAAACACATTTTTAAAAACTGTTTTGCTACTTTTGCTTTTATAAATACAGTACCTTGCTTTCTTTTATATCATATAAAACACCACAAAGATATTTTGAGGCTTTTGATACCCACTACAGCTTCATAAACCTTAAACAAGTTAAAATAATTAGTGCCTGTATTTTTGCTTTAGCACTGTTTGCCCGCATTATAGGTGTAGTTTTTTATACCGAAACAAGCAAGATGCAAAATTATGCTGAGTACGCTCTCAGCAACTGGTTACAATTATCGGGCAGCATTGTATTCTGGTTCATCAGTTCGTATCTCTTAAGCACTAAAAAAAGCACCCTTACTCAGCGCAAAGTCACGATTTTTCTTTTTATACTGTTCCAATTGCTTATTTCACTAGGAATAAGTTACACCGTTTCTCTTCATAATACCAAAAACACACTTACCATGCTATTGGTGGGCATATTGGTAGTAGGCATTTTCTTTGTTATAGAATTGAGAGAAATTATTTTGGCTTCAATATTCCTTGCGCTGGTTTTTATTTTGGCTATTGTTTTCCCAAAAATAGCATTTCAAGAAAAGCTTATTAATGTTATTGCTGGTTTTACATTAAGCTTTATTCTCTTTTGTTTCTCAAGGTACACCTATCAATCGAGGTCCATACATTTCATTAAAATCAAAGAATTAGAAGAGAAAAATGAAGAAATTGCTTTATTGAATACGCAAAAGACCAACATCTTATCTTTTGTTGCTCATGATTTAAGAGGGCCTTTAAATAACATTGATGCGCTTAGTAGCCTAATGCTCTTAGAAAATGAAGATAATGTTGAAGCTAAAATGATACAATCGTCAGCTTCGCAGGCAAAAAACATTATTTATGATTTAATAGAAGGCATTAAGCAAGGCGATGATGACTTTAGAAAAGATAAGATTTCTTTGAATAATCTTTTACAGCAAGTTGTTAAAAAATGGAAAGTTAGCAGCGACAGGCTGATCAATTCTGCATTACCAGAGGAAGAAATCTTTATCATGGCTAACTCATCTAAGTTAGAAAGGGTTTTAGATAACCTTATCAGCAATGCTTTAAAGTTCTCACCTAAAAGTGCGCCCATTAACATCAATTTACACAACGAAGAGAAATATGCTGCTGTTACCATACAGGATTTCGGGATTGGCATTGATGAGGGTATGCAGAAATATATCTTTGATCAATTTTCTAAAGCGAGTAGAAAAGGCTTATTGGGCGAAAAATCTATTGGCTTAGGGCTTTACATCTCAAAGCAGCTCATTGAAAAACATGGCGGGAGCATACAGGTTACAAGTGAAAAAAACCAGGGCACCACTTTTATCATAAAGCTACCCTTGGCCTAATCAAAAATCTTCATCTATCCTGTCTTTAAAAAAGGACTTACCAAAGTTTACCAAAAATAATTCTCTTTTGGCACGGGTTACAGCAGTGTACAACCAACGCAAAAAATCGAGGTCCAGCATATCTTCTGTTAAATAACCTTGGTCCACAAAAACCGAATCCCATTGTCCGCCCTGAGCTTTATGACAAGTTACCGCATAAGCAAACTTAATTTGTAAAGCATTGTAATAAGGATCTTGCTTTATAGCGGCCATTTTAGACTTCCGATTAGCAATATGATCATAATCCAACAAAAGCCCTTCATACATTTGCTTGGCAGCAGAGAAAGGAAGGTTTGGACTCTCTACCTGAAGTGTATCTAATATTACCTTACAAGTTATAGCGCCTAAATCAGGGTAATCCAACAATTCTATTTGCGCTTCAGCAAATCTAAAACCATAACGCTCTTCTTCTCTCCTTACCCTGATGATTTTAGCCATATCGCCATTTGCAATAAAAGAAGCCTCGCTATTTTCGGGTAACCAGAAATAATTGTTACGCACGATCATAATCAGATCGCCACCACCCAGTTCATCGTCTTTGTATAAGATACGAGCACGAATTTGGTTATTATAAGCATTTGCCGATTTGTTTGACCTACAAACCACCAAAGTACTTTCCACACCATATTTACGGTAAGCATACTCCAAACCTTCAGTAAACTTATGTCCGTTCATGCTAAATATGTCTTTATAAGCTTTAGTGGCAAATTTTGGTACTCCGGGTTTATGGCGTTGCGAAAGATTGATCATTTTCCGCAGCATAGTTGCATTTTCAAGTATGCCCGATTTCTTTTCCTGTCTTACCACTTCTGTTAGCTCTATGCTTTGCGTATCCAATCCAAAATGATCAGCAAGGTATTTTTCATTTAACGCAGGGCTTTCTACGCTCCCTACTGGTGGAAGTTGGGCGGTGTCGCCCACAAAGAGCAACAAGCAGTTTTTCTCACTGCCATCATGAGCCGGTTGATATACATATTCTAGCAAATCTTGCAAGAGAGAAGAACCATTCTGCATATTATACTCATCTGCAATCATAGAGGCCTCATCCACGATGAACAAGGTTTGCTTAACAAGATTTGGTGCTAAACCAAACCGAGTATCCATTTCATTAGAAGTTTTCTTTCTGTAGATTTTTTTATGAATGGTATATGCTTTCTTTTGTGTGTAATTGCTCATTACCTTGGCCGCCCTACCAGTTGGTGCCAATAACATAGGTTTATAACCAAATTTTGGAAGGGCTTTTACCAATGCAGCAACCGAAGTTGTTTTTCCAGTGCCAGCATAACCTCTCAGAACAAAACAGCTTTCTGGCTTTTTAGCCATTAAAAATCCCGCCATTGCTTCACAAAATTGCAATTGTTGCGCAGTTGGATTAACATTGTAAGCCTGTGCTATAATTTGTCCGTTATGCATTTGGCAAATATGCAATGGTAATCTTATAGAAAAAAACTTATTTTTGCATAACATGAACGAGAATAACAGCATTTTATTGATCGATCCCGGTTTTCATCCAGAAACAGCCCCTTCCTGTAGTCTACTCGTAAAAATAGGTTCGGGTAATTTATCATATGCAATCATCAATAATGACGAAGAACGTGTTATTGCTCTTTATGACGAACCTGAATGCGCAAACAGCATACAGAAATTTAACCAACTCCTAAAAACCGACCATTATTTGACCTTACCTTATGCAAAAATTAGCATAGCGGTAAATACGAGTAACATCGCTTTTGTTCCTAATGAGTTGTTTAATGAAAACGAAGTAAATACTTATACGCAGTATTTCTCAGAAAACAGCGCCAAACAGGTTTTTATACAACCAGATGATGCTGCTGGTTTTACAACTGTTTTCTCCTTGCCTTTACTTACCGAAAAAAGTATTTCGGGCATATGGCCTAATTATAAAGTTTACCAGCAGAACCAAGGTCTAATTACATCGGCAGCAGGTTTTGAAAAACAAAATCTGTTATTAGACTTCTCAGTTAACACTTTTGAAGCTTTGGTGTTTAACGAAGGAGCTTTGCAGTTTCAGCAACATTATGAGTTTGATAATAATGAAGAACTCGTGTATTATCTTTTGCTGATTGCACAACAGCTAAATCTTGATTTTGACCATACCAACGTTTTAGTAAGTGGAATTATTCATTTGAACGATGAAAAATGGAACAACATCAAAAAATATTTCGCTCATGTAAATTTCTTGAACATTAATACTACATTAAACTGTTACGTGATTGAAGACATGCCTAAGCATTATTACGCAGGATTATTATCTATTTACACATGCGGATAATTGGCGGAAATCTTAAAGGAATTTTTATAAAAGCACCCGATAAGCTTCCTGTAAGGCCCACTACTGATATGGCCAAAGAAGCTTTATTCAACATTCTAAATCATGCCTTTGATTTTGGAGATTGTGACATCTTAGATCTGTTTAGCGGAACAGGCAATATCAGCATAGAGTTTGCGTCGCGCAATGCAAAACACATTACGGCTGTAGATAAACACCCTGCTTGTGTGCAATGGATCAAAAGTATTTCACAAAAACATCAGCTTAGCCAGATTAAGCCCTTAAAAGCTGATGTATTTAAGTACTTGCAACAAGAAAAACAGCAATATGACATTATCTTTGCTGATCCGCCTTACGACTTACCCAACATACCAGCAATTGCGCAACTGGTTATTCAACACAATTTATTGAAACCCGATGGTTTATTGATTATAGAGCACCCTTCTATGCTTAAGCTTGACCAAAAACCGGGTTTTTCTGAATGTCGGAAATACGGAAATTCTTCGTTTAGCTTTTTTAGGAATTAGTTGATCGTTTTTCGCTTGTCGTTTATTCGTCTTTCAGACTACGAATTTCGGGCTTTTAACTCTTCACTTTCAACTTTGGTATTCAGACTCCCAACTTTCAGCTCTTTACTTTCTAAAAAGGCATACCTATACCAAAATTGTATTGTAGAAAACGGTATCTATCCGGACTATGCGAAAGTTCATAAGCTGCTTTGAACGCTTTTGCTCCACTCAAGTATTTGCTAATAACCCATTGTTCTCCGGGCGCAAACTGTGGATCTTTCAATTTCAAACCTACATCAAACCTAAACACAAAATACTGCACATCATACCTAAAACCTAAGCCTGTGCCCAAAGCAATCTGTTCATGCAGTTTTTTGAAGTTAAAATAGGTTTGCGGTTGTGGATTACCCGGAGCTATGTTCCAGATATTACCTCCATCTAAAAATGTTGCTCCTCTTAACTTTCCTCCAAAAAATTTCGTGGCTAAGATAAACCTGTATTCCATGTTGGCTTCAATGCGCATTTGTCCTAATTGGTCAATACCAAAAGAAGATGCACGTACCTCGGGGCTTGAAATAACCTCGCGGTTGTAATTACCCGGACCTAAAGTACGAGCCTGCCAAGCCCTAACCCCACTTGAACCGCCCGCATAAAACAATTTGTCAAAAGGCATGGCTAAAGAGTTGCCATATGCATAGCCTACTCCTGCATTTATACGTGCTACAAATTGCTTTTCGTTATCAAAGTTCTTATACCATCTTATGTCAACTTCAGGTCGCAGATACTGATTATAAGGTAAACCTAAAACTTTTCCGTAATTACCTGTTGTTGGATCGGGCTTCTTACCAAAAATCCGGTTACCTAAATACAAGAGGTTACCGCCTATCTCCATGTTCCCTTTAAAGTAAATGAAAGTACGTTGCTGCGAGAGTTTCTCTGCATTTAAGCTATAAGCGTATTTCATACCAAGCGTTACGTCTTTACGTCCTAATAAAGTGATGTTGTAGGAATTCTTTTCAAAAAGTTCTTTATTATCGAGGTATTGCTGGTAGTTTGTCTTATCATTGGTATCTATGAGTATACTACCAAACCTGTACTCAAAATTTAAAGGTGTAAACGAGTGTAATTTAGATTTTGTTTCAACCCAATCATAGCTGATGGAATTGATAAAAATTCGCCTTACCGTAATATCTTTCTGCAAAGCATACAGGTAACTGCTCGAAAAAGTAGTGTAAGGGATACCATTTTTTCCCATGAGCGGGATATTAAACGGCACCATTAATCTCGGAATAGTTAAACTTGCACTTACAGAAAAATCTCTCTGGTAGATATCCGAAAATAAAGAAGTTCCTTTGGTATTTCTTGCCTGCAACCCACCTTTGATCTGAAACTGAAAGCGTTCAGCTCCTTTAAAAATGTTATTATTTGTGTAAGTATTACTGATATTAAACCCTACTGTAAAATCATTAAAGGGTATTTCGCCTTCAATACGATTGCTCATTCTCTTTTGCGGTGTTAACATGACCACCGGGTTTACTTTGTTTGTACTGTCTTTAGGCTTGTAATAATCTATTTTAACATTTTTGAAAACATTCAGGTCGTACATCCTATCATAAGTCAAGGTTTCCTTATCTATGTCATAAATTTCGCCGGGTTTAATGAAATTGTAACGTATAATAGGGTTTCTTCTGTATTTATGAGATAGATCTGTAAATCGAATATCTCTAAAAACACGTTTATTAAGTTCTATTGAATCAGTAAAACCTTCATAGCTTGGTGCAATAATAATATTGGCCTCTCCTATGGTATAAACTTTATGTTTGGCTGAACTATCTATAGGATTATCTATGATCAGTTTCACACTTACTTTATTGTTGTTCTGGTTAGAGTCTGGTTCATACCTTACGTAAGGGCGCACAAAATCAAAATATCCATTCTGGCGCATGAGCTTATAGATGTTTTCACGTTCATAAACCAATGAATCTTCATCATATTGCATTCCCTCGCTCAAATGCGTAAATCTAGATTTATTGCCCATATAAAGGCCCTTTACCTGCTCATCAGGTATCTCATAGTTAATTTTATTGACCATGAAAGGGGCGCCTGTATTGGCTTTAAATTTAACGGTAGCCAATTTATTTTTTACCGAAATCTCTGACTGCACCTTTGCATTAAAGAAACCTTTGCTCCTTAAATATTTTTCGATCTGTGTACGTGAGATTTCTACTAATGCGCTATCTAGAATTGCCGGAGGGGTACCTAGGGGTTTGATGTTTGGGGTCTTGTATTTTCCGTTCTTGGTATTAAATATATTATATATACCCTCATTGAGGCCTAGCCATCCTGCAGGCCGT
>DDEP01000050.1 GCA_002336465.1 Pedobacter sp. UBA1951 | reverse complement strand
AGAGTTGCAAATATAGAATAATTCCTTTTGAGGAGAAAATAATATTTGAAAATTATTTTAAAAGATTATTATATACCCAAGCCTGTCCTCTATAAAATCAAGCTTATTTCACAAGCTTGCTGCAATAAGGCCATGGTAAAAATTAAACGGTATGAAGTTAATTTGCTGTTACTTAAGTAAACAGTTGCTTTTTAAAAATAAAATACTTTTCTTAGCAAAAGATAGAAGATTTAAAAACATAGGGTTTGAATATGTCAGAAAAAAAGAAATTTACATTAGAGTACGCAATCCGGTCGTCTCCGCGTATCTTATTTAGTTTTATAAGTGAGCCTAACGGCTTGGCGCAATGGTTTGCCGATGATGTTACCTTCAATGATCAGACATATACATTTTCATGGGATGGAGAGGTGCAGAAAGCCAAACTTTTAAGTCTAAAAGAAAACAAACTGGTTAAGTTTAAATGGACCGACGATGAACCGCACTGCTTTTTTGAAATGGAGATCGTACAGGATGAACTAACCAACGACGTAGCGCTCGCTATCACCGATTTTGCCACAGAAGAGACTATACAAGAACGCAAACAAATCTGGGATAACCAAATTGATTATCTGGTTGGCGTTTTAGGTGCTTAAATTTAGAAGCTTTAATTATCTTTGTATCGTTGAAAAAGATACACCTACTTTTAATTAAAGCGTTTATACGGCCTTTTATCGTCACATTTCTTGTGGTGATGTTTATTCTCTTGATGTTCTTTCTTTTCAAATATATAGATGATTTGATTGGAAAGGGCTTTGAGTGGTACACCATTGCCGAGCTGATGCTCTATTCTTCAGCCTCCAATGTATCTATGGCCTTGCCGCTCTCGGTACTCTTATCCTCTATCATGACCTTTGGTAGCTTAGGTGAAAATTATGAGCTGGTAGCGATTAAATCGGCTGGCATCTCACTCAGAAAGGCCATGCAACCCCTTTTTATTTTCATCTTTTGCTTGTCTATCGCATCCTTTTTCTTTTCAGATTATATGTTGCCCAAGGCCAATTTAAAATATGGTTCGCTACTTTGGGATGTACGCAATAAGAAACTTTCGTTTTTGATCAAACCCGGTATATTCAATAACAGTATTACTGATTACGCCATGCGTGTTGAACGCAAAGGAGAGGGCTCGGTCGATTCTTTATATGGCTTAACCATTTACCAGCATAAAGGTACCAATGGAGTGCCAATAATTACTTTAGCCGAGAGAGGACAGATGTCTAAAACATCAGATGGTAACTACTTAATATTAAAACTACAGAATGGTGTACGGTATGAGGAAGCTGCTTCAAACAGTGGTTTCTATAACCCGAGGCAAACTTTTAGTCGCATGCGTTTTAAACAAACCGAAGTTAAATTTGATTTTAGCAGCTTTAAGGGTTTAACACGTACACAAGAAGAGAGTTTTAAGAACAATGCCCCCATGCTTAACCGTAAGGAACTTCTGCACAGAGAAGATTCTCTGAAAAAAGATGTAGATAGCATCAGTAAGGCCGTAAGCATGAATGTGGGCGCTTATTTAAAACAGAATAATTATCTAAAAGGCTACACTAAAGTAAGTAAGAAGGTAACACCTATCAAAGGAAATATAATTAACTTTGTGCCTAAAAATGAGAGGGTTAATGCCTTGCAGCTGGCTTTTGATCAGGCTGATGCCATGCGCCAAAGTTTGAAAAATGCTACCGTAGAGTTTGATCTTAAAGAAAAAGAAGTACTGAGAACCCAAATAGAATATCAACGTAAATTTACCCTTGCTGTATCCTGTTTGCTGCTGTTTTTTATAGGAGCACCACTAGGAGCGATTATCCGTAAAGGTGGTCTGGGCTTGCCGGTAGTAATATCTGTGATTTTCTTTCTGATTTACCACATCGTATCAACTGTAGCAGAAAAATCGGCCAAAGAAGGCTCTTTAACCATTATTGCGGGTATGTGGATGGCCATTATTGTACTTACGCCAGTGGGTATTTTCTTAACCTATAAAGCTTCGGTAGATTCGGCATTGTTTGATGTAGATTATTACAAGCAGGCCATTACCCGTTTCTTTATCCGAAAAAAGAAAGAAGACTCATAGATTCTATCTGAAATACACAACATTGTAAAACTGTGTAAACTGCCACAAAATAATGGTAAAACATCATTAATTGTGCATTAAAGGTTGTACCTTTGCACTCACATTTTTAGCTAAAATGGAAATCAAATTAAATACCATAGAAGAGGCTTTAGAAGATATTAAAGCCGGTAAAATTATTATAGTTGTAGATGATGAGGATCGTGAGAATGAAGGCGACTTTGTTACAGCTGCTCGGAATGTAACACCCGAAATCATCAACTTCATGTCTAAGCATGGTCGTGGGTTAATTTGCGCACCTTTAATTGAAGAACTTTGCGACAAATTGGAACTGAATCTAATGGTGCAGAACAATACAGTTTTACACCAAACCCCTTTTACCGTTTCGGTAGATTTAATTGGGCACGGATGTACTACAGGTATTTCTGCGCACGATAGAGCCAAAACTGTTCAGGCTTTGAT
>DDEP01000110.1:5380-32505 GCA_002336465.1 Pedobacter sp. UBA1951 | reverse complement strand
TAGAATTGGGAGAAATGAATAAAATTCTGTTGAAAAAAATAGAAGAACTTACGCTACATCTAATAGAAAAAGATAAGGCTATTCAGGAATTGTATAAACGAGTTGAACGACTAGAAAAAAATAAATAATATTAGGCGCTATATTAAGAAGTCAATAACAGCTATATGAAGGTAATCCTCGTATAGCTTTTTTTTCTTCAGGATAAACTTCGTTTCTTTGCGCTTCAGGTATTTTAATTATGGTATCATTTTTTGAAGCATCACTTTCAGAACTTTCAGTACACCGCGTAGGTAACAAACAGCAAGATGAGTTTTACGTACTGTCTGATAGGTCTATGCATATACAAGACGAGCTGCTTAATCAGTTATTGAAACAGTATTTTTTAGCACCCTATCAAAAAGTAAACGAGATATATCGATTTACGCACCCCAACAATGATTTATCCTTAAATGAGATTTTTCATTTTGCAGAAGAAGTTTTTACCCATGGCGAATCATTTCATGAGAACAGTAAGAAAATAGCTACCTATTTATATGAGATCTCCAACCATCCTAAAATAAAATCGGGAGAAGTGTATGTAGCCTACTTTGAAAACGTTCAAATAGAAGGCGACTTGCATGATGCTATCGGTATTTTCAAATCAGAAACCAAAGAAAGTTATTTAAAAGTATCGCCAGCTCAAAATGGTTTTACCATTAGCTACGAGCAAGAGGCCATCAACATCAATAAATTAGATAAAGGCTGTCTTATTTTTAACACCGAAAAAGAAGAAGGCTATAAAATTGCAGTAATTGATCAGACCAATAGAAATGGAGAAGCTGTTTATTGGAAAGACGAGTTTTTAAAACTAAAAGTACGTAACGATAATTTTAACCAAACCCAAAATATATTAGGGGTGTATAGATCGTTTGTAACCGAAAAACTAGATGAAGAATTTGAAGTAGAAAAGACGGATAAAATAGATTTGCTTAACCGTTCAATGAAATACTTTAAAGAAAAAGAAAGCTTTGATTTAGATGAATTTGCAAATGAAGTTATTGCAAACCCTGAAGGTATAGCGCTTTTTAAAGACTATAAACAAAGTTACGAGCAAGAATTTGAAAGCCCTATTGCCGATACCTTCGATATTTCTAATGCCGCCGTTAAAAAACAAGCCAAGGATTTTAAAAGTGTGCTGAAATTAGATAAGAATTTTCATGTTTATATACATGGCAACAAGCAGCTCATAGAAAAAGGATATGACGGGGAAAAGGATATGAATTATTATAAAATATTCTTTAATGAGGAAAGTTAATATGGAACCAGAGAAAAAGATATTGATGGTTTGCTTGGGCAATATATGTCGATCTCCTCTTGCAGAAGGGATAATGAGAGCGCAGGTAATTGAAAAAGGGCTGAATTGGGAAATTGCATCGGCAGGTACGGGCAATTGGCATGTTGGGCAAGCACCTGATCGTAGGAGCATTGCTGCGGCTAAGGCTTTGGGCTATGATATATCTAAACAGATTGCACAACAACTTACCTTTGAAATGTTGACTTATTATGACCATATTTTTGTAATGGATCATAACAATCTAAGAGATGTACAAAGCCTGTTATATGATAAAGAGCGCAAAAGTAAAATAGCCTTATTCTTGGCAGATGAACAGAATGTTACCGATCCTTATTTTGATAATGCGCTATTTGAACCGGTTTGCAAGCAAATAGAAGATAGATGTAAAGAATTAATAGAAATATTATCAGCTAGAGGTTAAGGCTCTAACTGAGTGTTTTCTGTTAAATAAATATAACTGAACATACAGAAGCAGGCCACAGCACCCAAGATATGCCATAAAAAATGAGTACCGCTGCTTAACCAATCCCAGCTATCGGCAATCCTAAAAGTTAGGGCCGCAATAAAGGCACATACAGCTGCAATAACCCATTTTACGTTCTTCCACCGCGTATAGATCAAGTAACTAAGTACAGAGAAAAATACCAGACCAGCCATTGTAGCGTAATTGATATTGATAAAAAGCTGGTGGTCTTCTAGGGTTATAAACCATCTTAGTAAATAGCGCAAAACAATATACATGGCCATTACCAAAACAACATAATACCAGCGCATAAGCTGCAACATGAAATAAATGCCGGCAGCTACGCATAAAATCATAATAGGTAACCAATCCATTAAGATAAATACATGCCATTTCCTGAAAGCGTGATAAATGCTCCCTCCTATTCCCCCTATATAGAGCAGCAATATGCAAAAACTTAAAAAGAGGTGCGCTTTGTATTTTTTGCGGATCTTAAAAGACCAGTAAACGGCAATCAGTAGAAAAATAAAGGCGGTAAGGGCGTTTAAAGGTTCAGGTAAAACCTGCTTTAAATTAGTTTCGGTATATAACATGCCGCCATCTAATGGTTTTTGCTGTAAAAACATATATTAGCATTATAATTCCATAACTTCTAATATTGCTATAAAGTTTCAGAATATCATATTTAGAACAACACCGTTACAAATGAACAATCAGGTAAAACTTTTTATGATCATGCTTGGCTGTAAGCCCGAAGGTAGAAATATAGAGCAGCATGATATATTTTTTGGTATAGCCACAGATTTAAACAACTTGGTTCCGAAGATAAATGCATTTTGGCCTGAGGCCAATGGAAAAATCCATATTGATGCTTACCGTATCATAAATCAGGTTGATCATTTTGATATTGAAGTAGTTCCTCGTCAACAGGCAGAAGAGGGTTCAGAGAGATTATTCTTCCTGAATTTGGGCGGCTATAAAGAACATATTTTTGAAGAATTTCATTATAAATTTTTGAGTATTGCATCTGGAAAGGCAGAAGCAACCAAGAAAGCAAAAGATACAGCTTTTTATAAGCACTACGGATTTGAGGGAGCCGTTTCACATATAGATGATAAATACGGGGTGGATGTAGATGATATTTTTGAGATTACGGATATTTTAGGAGAAACAGATAAAACCACATACCAAATAAAGATTAGCCCAGCCTCAGTTCAAAAAGAAGATGAATTGGTTATAGGTTACTTGCCTTTGAGCAAACTGTAATAGAGTTGCATGCTTGTGTAAAGAAATCATTATTTATTTGCCTTTTCGGGCTTTTTTACCATATTTATAAAACTAACTTAATGTAAGTATGGACTTTAAGAAAGCTTTTTCTTTCTTTTTGGGACTAATCATATTTGTTGCGCAGTTAAAAGCTCAGCAGCAAAAAATCAATTCTTTTTATTTTAATACGGATAAAAGTACATTAGAAATACAGCAAGAAATCTTAATACAACAATTTATTAGCGAACTGGATACTTCCAAAATAAAGGAGATAGAGATTTTAGGCTATTGTGATGATGTGGGCAGAAAAGGATATAATGACACTTTATCCTACAAAAGAGCCGCTTATGTGGAACAATTGTTATTGGCTAAAGGAATCAGCTCAATAGTAATGATAAAAGGAAAAGGNNGTTGATGTCATCATTAAATATTTACCTTTAGAACCTATTGCTAAATCAGATGATATTTTTTCAGATACCTTAAAGGTAGGAGATAAGATCATCTTAGAAAATGTACTATTTGAAAACAGCAGACACCAGATACTAGAGCAATCTATACCAATTGTAGAGCGGTTGGCAGATGTTTTATTAGCCAAGAAGAAATATAGCATAGCTATTTTGGGACACATCTGCTGTAACCCACCCGGAGTAGATGTAATTGATTTTGATACGGGAGAACGCAATCTTTCTGAAGCAAGGGCAAAAATTATTTACGATTACCTTATTTACAGAGGGATTGAGAAAAAACGCTTGAGCTATAAAGGCATGATGGCTAATTACCCATTGGGCAAGGGAGACCGCTATGATCGTAGGGTTGAACTGCAAATTATAGCTATTGAAGAGCAGTAATTACATTAAAATAAGTTAATTCATTCAATTAAAACAAAATTCATTTAATTTCGCTTAATCTATAATAAAAGAGTTTTTTATGTTTGATAAATTGATGGCTGCACAAGGCAAAGCCGAAGAAATTAAGAAAAGATTAGATACAATATCTGTTTATGGAGAGGTAGAGGGTGGAGCAATTAAAGTTACTGCAACGGCCAATAAATCGATAACAGCTGTAAGTATTGACGAAGATTTTTTTAAACAAGCCGATAAGGAAGAATTGGAGGAACTGTTGCAAGCAGCAGTTAACAAAGCACTTAGTCAGGCAGAACAGGTAAGTGCAACAGAGATGCAGGCCGCAACTAAGGATATGTTGGGCGGATTAGGCGGATTGTTTGGAAAATAATGATAAAACAACATTGATCAAATTATGAAATATACCTATTACGGCCAGTCTTGTTTCTTGTTGGAAACCAGCAAAGCAAAATTGTTGTTCGATCCATTTATTACGGGTAATCCTTTAGCGGCATCTATTGATGTAAATTCAATTGAAGCAGATTATATCTTGTTAAGCCATGGACATTCCGATCATATTGGTGATGCGGTTTCCATTGCCAAACGCACTAACGCTAAGGTTATCTGTATGCCAGAAATCAATGCTTGGCTAGAAAAACAAGGCGTAACAAATGTTCATGAAATGAACTATGGAAAATACAAGTTTGATTTTGGCTCGGTAAGAATGGTTTGGGCTACACACTCAAGTAGTTTGCCAGACGGAAGCTATGGAGGTAATCCGGCCGGGTTTGTAATAGATGCCGATGACATGCAGATTTACTACGCCGGAGATACGGGTCTTACGCTTGAAATGAAATTGATTTCAGAACTATATCAATTAGAATATGCTATTTTGCCAATAGGAGGTAATTATACCATGGATCCAGCTGATGCTGCAATAGCTGCTGATTATGTAAAATGCAACACGGTAATTGGTGTTCATTATGATTCTTTCCCGGTGATTACCATTGATAAGAATTTTGCTTTAGAGAGCTTTAAAAGAGCACAGAAAAAGCTTCTGCTTCCTCGCATAGGCGAAACCATAGACCTTTAAAGGCATCAAAATAAAAAAGCTCCAAATCGGAGCTTTTTTATTTTTAAACTTAACCAGTTAGTTTTTCTTGGTGGCAGCTTTATTAGCTTTGTAACGCATATCTGGAGTGCCATCTTTCTTTTTAGGACCTGGAGCTGAAGTAGCTTTGTTTGCTTTATAGCGCATATCCGGAGTACCGTCTGCTTTAAGCTTAGCTCCTGTAGTAGCTGCTTTAGCTTCTACTTTTTTAACTTCTTTTTTGGTATCGGCTACTTTTGCAGCGGTTTTGGCTTCTGTCTGTTTAGCATCTTTTTTTACAGCTTCTGTTGCATTAGCCGCTTTCTTTTCAGCTTTTTTAACTTCTTTTTTGGCTGTAGTTGCACCTTGTTTTGCAGTAGCGGCAACAGGTGTTTGCGCAAAAGCTGTACTTAGACCTAAAGTAGCGATTGCAATTAAACTCAATAATTTTTTCATTTTTAAGACGATTTAGTTTAAAAATATCTTCATGTTTTAATGATATAAAATTGAATATTCAGAATGAAGATTATATGAAGTTATGAAAAAATTATTTTAAAATAAATAGCTCTTTTAAAGATGGTTATGGGAGTTTAAAAACAATAGGAACAATAACGGTAGACTCTGCTTTTTCTCCAAATTCAAGGGCAGGCTCCCAATCTCTGAGTATTTTAACTACTCTTAATGCCTCACGGTTAAACATGCCATTATTGCTTTCTGCAATTTTAAAATCCTTAAGTTCTCCATTTGGCATAACCGTAAAAGAGACTTTAACCGTGCCGCTCATTTTTTGTTTTGCGGCAAACGAAGGGTATTTTATCAATTCACTAATTTTTGCCGAATAGGCTGCTTCTCCATCTTTATAATAGGCCTCTCTGAACAATGTGCTTTTTTCTGCTTCAGCACCATTTTTATGGTAATATTGGCCACTGCTAAGCTGGCCATTTTCTATGTAAACTTCTCGAGCCGCCGTTTGGCCATTGGGATATAACATTGTCCATTGGTCATGCTTCTTCCCATTTAAATAATTACCTTCCTTCTTTATCTTGCCATTAAACCAATAGGAGACATATTTCCCATTTAAGGTCCCATAGGTATAATGTTCTACCAAAACGAGCTTCTGTTTTTCGAAATATTTCCATTCTCCATTCTTATGCCCTTTATCATATTGTCCTTCTGCGCTTACCGTACCGTCTGTATAAAAAGCATAAGGCCCTTGTCTTATGGATAAAGCTTTATCTTCAAAGTGTATCTGTTCTTTTAGAGCATCCTGTTCGTCGTAAAAAGAAACCAGATAAAGTCCGTCTTTTGACGTTACTTTGGTATGCCATTTAGACCGCATAGGATCTTTAACATATCCAGGTCTTGAATAAACGGTTGTAGTATCTTGTTGAGCAAAGCCACTTAATGAGAGCAATATGAAAAAAGATAGCAACAGTTGTTTCATGATATAACTTTTAATGTGCCTCTAACCAAGTTGTCCCTTCACCAATTTCTATTTCAATGGGAACACTCATTTTTATGGCGTTTTTCATTCTATTGGTAATAATTTCTTTTACTTGTTCTTTTTCGCTCTTTACTACATCGAACACCAACTCATCATGCACCTGCATAGTCATTTTTGATTGTAGTTTTTGTGCCGCCATATCTTTATGGATGTTGATCATGGCTACTTTGATTAAATCGGCGGCCGAACCTTGAATTGGCGCATTAATGGCATTTCGCTCTGCGTAACCCCTAACGGTCATATTAGCCGAGTTAATATCCCTTAAATACCTGCGGCGACCCATAATGGTTTCTACATAGCCGTTTTCACGGGCAAAGTTCATCGTATCGCTCATATAGTTTTTAATGCCCGGATATTGTGTAAAATACTGTTCAATAATTTCGGCGGCTTCTTTACGTGGAATATTCAAACTTTGCGACAGCCCAAATGCCGATTGTCCGTAAATAATACCGAAGTTTACCGCTTTGGCGTTTCTACGTTGGGTTGAGGTAACTTCTTCTATGTTAATGCCGTAAACTCTGGCTGCGGTAGCCGCATGAATATCCAATCCCTTGCTGAAAGCATCTAACATGTTTTCTTCTTTACTGATCTCGGCTATAATCCTCAGTTCAATTTGCGAATAATCGGCTGATAACAGCAGGTGGTTTTCGTCTCTTGGAATAAAGGCTTTACGTACTTCCCGTCCACGTTCGGTTTTAATGGGGATGTTCTGCAAGTTTGGATTGTTAGAACTTAAACGCCCGGTAGCAGCAACCGCCTGATTATAGCTCGTATGTACCCTGCCAGTACGTGGATTTACCAATAAAGGCAAAGCATCTACATAGGTAGATTTTAACTTTTGCATCTGGCGGAAATCCAGAATATCTTTTACAATATCGCTTTTATTAGCCAGCGCCATTAATACATCTTCGCCGGTTTGGTATTGCCCAGTTTTGGTTTTCTTAGCCTTGGGGTCTAGCTTTAAATGGTCAAAAAGCACTTCGCCCAATTGCTTTGGCGAAGCCAGATTAAATTTCAATCCTGTTTTTTCATATACATTCAGTTCTGCTTTTAGAATTTCTTCCTGTAATTGTGCAGAGTAGTTGTTCAAGGTATCAATATCAATCCTAACGCCTTCCTTTTCCATATCTGCCAACACGTAAATCAGCGGATTTTCCAGTTCGGCAGCCAGTTTATCTGCATTACGTTCTTTAAGCATTGGCTCGAAAACATTGGCCAATTGTAAAGTAACATCGGCATCTTCGGCAGCATAATCAACCACTTTTGCTACCGGAACATCTTTCATGTTCAGTTGGTTTTTCCCCTTTGGTCCAATTAGGGATGTAATGGAAATTGGTGTGTAACCCAAATAATTTTCCGAAAGTACATCCATTCCGTGACGGGTATCGGGGTCGATAAGGTAATGCGCCAGCATGGTATCGAACAACCGGCCTTTCAGCTCAATGCCGTACCATTTTAGCACTAACATATCGTATTTAATGTTCTGCCCGATTTTAATGATGTTTTCGCTTTCAAAAACGGGTCTAAACTCTTCTAAAATGGCTAATGTTTCTTCTTTGTTTTGTGGAGTAGGAATGTAATAACCCTTACCCGGTTCTATGGAGAAAGATAGACCAACTAAATCAACCAAATTCGCATCCATTCCGGTGGTTTCGGTATCAAACGAAATCCGTTTTTGTTGTAGTAACAGGTCAATTAATGTCGCCCTTTTTTCGGCAGTATCTATTAATTGATAATCGTGAGGAGTGTTTTCAATGTTTTTGGCATCAATCGGAGTGTCAAAAAGCGAGGGTTGCACCACAATGGCTTCTTTGGTAACCTGTACTTCTATTTCATTGCCGAACAGGTCTTTTTGAACAGAAACGTTAACTGTTTTGCTTTCGTTTACAGAAAAACCCTCTCCAAATACTCTTTTACCGATGGTTCTGAATTCTAATTCTGCAAATAAAGGTTCTAAAGCATTTTTGTCTGGCGCTTCTACCTCAAGCGATTTTTCATCAAACTCAATCGGTACATTTAAAATAATAGTTGCTAGCTTTTTAGAAATCAGGCCTTGTTCTTTAAAATTCTCGATGTTTTCACGCATCTTACCTTTTAACTCATGGCTGTGAGCAAAGATATTTTCCATACTGCCGTATTGCTTAACTAAAGCTTTGGCCGTTTTCTCGCCTATTCCCGGTATTCCCGGTATATTATCTACGGCATCGCCCCAAAGCCCTAGAATATCTATAACCTGATCTACCCGTTCAATTTCCCATTTTGCAAGCACTTCTTTTACGCCCAGAATTTCCATATCATTGCCCATTCTAGCAGGCTTGTAAATAAAAATATTTTCGGAAACCAATTGTGCAAAATCTTTATCAGGAGTCATACAAAATACCTGAAAACCTTTTTGTTCGGCTTCTTTGGCCAAAGTGCCAATAATATCGTCGGCTTCGTAGCCATCTTTGGTAATTACCGGTATGTTAAATCCCTCAATTAATTTAAAGACATAAGGTATTGCTGCCGACAAATCTTCGGGCATGGCTTCTCGATGCGCTTTATAGGCTTCGAAATCGGTATGCCTTTCGGTTGGGGCATTAGTGTCAAACACTACTGCCATATGAGTAGGTTTTTCTTTTTTTAGCAGCTCAAGCAGCGTATTGGTGAAACCCATTACCGCAGAGGTATTGATTCCTGTTGAGGTAAACCTTGGGTTTTTACTGAGGGCAAAATGCGCCCGGTAAATTAGCGCCATACCATCTAAAAGGAAAAGTTTTTTACTCATAAGATTTAAAAAGTGAATGAGTAAAGGTAATCATAGCGCAACAATTAACTTAATACACCCTCAATAATTTTTCCTTTTTTTAATCATTATTATAGATGATTAGATTTAAATATTGTCAATAGGCATACCTCTGTTCTCAGCGTATTTTAGAGGTATGATGAAGGGGAGCCTTTTCTTCAGCATTTATTTTATCCGTATTCTTTTATGAAAAAATAGATTACAGAATAAGTGTTATTTACCGGTTTCTCTTTCGGCAAAATAATTGGTGTTTCTTTCCATATTCATATGATAGGTAAAATTAGTAGCTATAATTACGTCATTGCAATCGAAATGTTTTACAATGCCATTTTTTTCTAATGCAACCACCCAACATGTATTTTGGTGCATCCCATAATCAATGATAAAGATGGCTTGACCCCTGCCCAGCGGGGTTTCTACCATCATAGAGGGATTGAGTTGTAATATCATAAGTGTTTTACTTTAGATTTATTAATAAGGATCTAAAAAATATTTTTTGGTAAATAAGACAGGCTAATTATGAGCTTTTTGGTTTACATCTGTTTATGAAGGAACTTTTCTGGAGGCCTCTCTATCCCAAAATCTATGCTGAGCTACGTCTTCAATAAAAGCATTGATATTGTTATCGGTATTTACACCAGGGCCTTCTTTTACGTAAGATTCATTTAAAAAAGCCTTGCTCTCTTTGCCTGCCCCTATGGCTTTACAATGGCGATAAGCTTCGTTTACAAAATGCAAAGCATCTGGTTCGTTTTTTAACGCCTCTACAACAGATCTTCCTTCTGCTATATACACGGCATCAAACAATACCGATGCACAATTAAACAGGGTATGGTCTGGTGTAACCTCGCTGCCATCGGTTGCTTTTACGGAGCCTAATTGAGTGGCTATAGTTTTAATTATAGCACCATTATTCTCTGCTTCGCTTTTAAGTTTTTTGAAAGACGGAGCATCAAATCCATTGGCAATAAGTACGGCTATTTGTCTGGTTTTAATAGATTTGTTTTTGGTGCCTACCATACTTAAAGCTGCAGATTTTTCTACAACAGGCTGTTTAATGATGGGATTATAATCTTTTGGTTTCCCATCGGCTGGAATTGCACCGTTGATTACCTTTGCAGCACTTTTTGGCTTAGGCAGCCCCAATTTGGTGGCAACGTACTGGGCAAGATCCATATCTACGTTGGTAAGCGTATTTACCATTCGCTGCCTAATTTCGGGTACGGTAACTTTAGAAAGCTCGAAACTAAATGCATCTTTGATGTGCTGCTTTTCTGGGTTGCTTTGGCTGTTATAAAAAAGTATGGCTTGGCTAAAATGATCTAAAAAACTTCTGCTTCGCCCCCTTATCTTATGGGCATCTACTCGCTCCTCATAACTTTTAAATCCTCCTTCTGCTGCTTTTGCCATAAAAGGGCATCCACCGCCTATGCTATTTGGCGAATAACTAGATTTTCCCTTATCAATCTGCATGCGCATGTGTCCATCTCTTTGGTTATTGTGAATGGTATTAATGCTTCTGTTAATAGGTATTTCATGAAAATTTGGACTTCCCAATCGGGATAATTGAGTGTCTGTATAAGAAAACAGTCTTCCTTGCAATAGAGGGTCGTTGGTAAAATCTATTCCCGGCACCAAATGTCCAGGATGAAAAGCTACCTGTTCTGTTTCGGCGAAAAAATTATCGGGATTACGGTTTAAAGTCATTTTGCCAACAAGCTGTACGGGCACTAACTCTTCGGGAATAAGTTTTGTAGGGTCTAATAAATCAAAATCGAATTTATGTTCGTCTTTTTCTGCGATTATCTGAATACCAAGCTCCCATTCTGGGTAGTCGCCATTTTCAATGGCTTCCCATAAGTCTCTGCGATGAAAATCAGGATCGTTGCCAGATATTTTTTGGGCTTCGTCCCAAGCTACCGCATGTACGCCCAATATGGGTTTCCAATGAAACTTAACAAAATGACTTTCGCCTTTATCGTTAATAAATCTAAAGGTATGTACCCCAAAACCCTCCATCATGCGCAAACTTCGTGGAATTGCCCTATCGCTCATGGCCCACATTATCATATGAGTACTTTCTGGCATTAGGCTTATAAAATCCCAAAAAGTATCGTGTGCAGATGCCGCCTGAGGTATTTCATTGTCGGGCTCGGGCTTAACGGCATGCACAAGATCTGGGAATTTCATCGCATCCTGAATAAAAAATACTGGGATATTGTTTCCAACCAGATCATAGTTTCCTTCGGTAGTATAAAATTTTACCGAAAACCCTCGCACATCACGAGCCAAATCAGTTGAGCCTTTTGAGCCTGCAACAGTAGAAAACCTTACAAAAACGGGTGTTTCTACAGTTGTATCGGTTAAAAAAGCAGCTTTGGTGTATTTGTTTAACGATTTATATAAGGTAAAAACACCGTGTGCCGCAGAACCTCTTGCATGAACAATTCGCTCTGGAATGCGTTCGTGATCGAAATGGGTAATCTTTTCACGCAATATAAAATCTTCCAGTAAAGTAGCTCCTCTTTCTCCTGCTTTTAAAGAATTATGATCGTCGTTAATTTTTAACCCCTGATCTGTAGTCATGAGCTGGTTGGTAGCATCTGCTGTGTTTTTTGTCAAATCGCTGAATTTAGCGTTTTGTGTTTTGGAAATAGTATTTTGTTTTTTCATATGTATAGAATGTATAGAACTCATTAAATTTTGATACCATGCTCTGCTCAAAAGCTTAGTTCTAGATGTAGAAAAGGTTAACAATGGTAAAATGATTTTGTTTTGCCAAGTCTGTAGAGCCATAGCTAGGGATAAAATAATTAATTGCTTTAGGGTTAAAGGTTTAGTCGTTTGTTTTTAAGGAGATAGAAAAAAGAGCTAAATTTTTAGCTTAGCGAGATTGGTAAAAGACCAAATGGATAATTTTTACGTTATTTGCGATGATGAAAATTCTTAATATAACAATTCTGTTTTGTCTGGCCTGGATAACTGCTTTTAGCCAAGATGCAGTTTTAATTAGTGAGGGTAATTTTGTAAGAGGCGTGATACAGGGGACAAATTTTGAAACAGTAGCCTTAAAAACAACGGAAGGTGAAATGCAGACTTTTAGAGCCAAAGATATCAAATCCTTTTTATGGAATGGAGATACCTATGAGAGTAAGCCTGTTATTTTGAATAAAAAAGCTGAAATACGGTTTTTTAAATTACTTGAAGGAGGCAAAGTAAATCTTTATAGTTATGGTGTAACATCTGAGCTAGAAGAACCTCAAAAGGCTCCCACGAGAGTAAAGCCAAGCTTTGGCGTTGGTGTTGGCTCGGGAGGTTTTGGAGGAGGACTTGGCGGAGGGGTGAGTATAAATCTTGGAGGCAGAAGAAATAATACAGAAACAAATGCGATAAAGCAGAAAGTTAAAGCAAGCTATTTTATCGAACGTCCGGGTAGCGGGCCTATTCAAGAAATTTTTGCGGATGGCACAAAGACCGCCGCAACCAAAGCATTATTGCTGCAGAAGTTAGTAGGGGATGAAGATTTGACCGAAAGAATCAAAGCAACGGATAGCTTTGACGATAAGATCATCCTAGCGTTTGTTAAATCTTATAATGAATCTGTAAAGTAAAAAGTCTGTTTATCTGAAACTACATGAAGGAATGTGGTCATTTACCATACCAACAGCTTGCATAAAAGCGTAACAAATGGTAGAGCCAAAAAACTTAAATCCTCTTTTTTTCATGTCTTTTGCTATGGCATCAGAAATATCGGTGCGTGCAGGTGCATTGCCATCAAAATGATTAATCAAAGGTTTCTTATTGGGCATAAATCCCCAAATGTAGTTTGCAAAAGAACCAAAATCCTTTTGTATCTGTAAGAAATGTTGTGCATTACTGATGGTTGCTTTAATTTTTAGCCTGTTTTTTATAATACCATCATTGAGCATAAGCGCTTCAGCTTGTTCTGGTGTAAAAGCGGCAACTTTTACTGCATCAAAGCCGGCAAAAGCTTTTCTATATCCTTCTCGTTTGCGTAAAATGGTAATCCAACTTAATCCGGCCTGTGCACCTTCAAGCACAAGGTATTCAAAGAGAACCCTATCATCGTAAACGGGTTTCCCCCACTCTTGATCATGGTATTTTACATAAAGTTCATCTTTGCCGCACCAAGAGCAGCGTGTTAATGAGTTAGATTGCGAAGCAGACATGTTACAGGATTAAAATGAATACAGGGCTTAAGATAGAAAATTGGATGTTTATGACAAGCTTATTTCTTTAAAAGATTTTACTTTTAGCTATACAAATTATTTCAGTTTTCTTAAATAGCATTTCTTTTATTTAAGTTTTTGTATGTTTTTCTTAAATAGTGGTTATCTTTATTTAATAAAAAGAGATGTTTATGAATAGCTATCAATCTGGAGGCAAAATTAATCAAGGGTATTACAAAAGTTTTCAACCTTCTTTTATCAATAAAGACTGGCAACTTACCGATATGCAAATTATCCACTTGCTTAGTATTGCCGATAGGCATTTGGGCAGATTAGATATGTATTCTGAATATGTGAATATTGATTTGTTCATTAGAATGCACATCGCTAAAGAGGCTACACAATCATCGAAAATAGAAGGCACGCAAACCAATATGGAAGAAGCTTTTTTAACCAAAGAAGAAATTGTGCAGGAGAAACGAGATGATTGGGAAGAGGTGCAAAATTATATTTCTGCGATGAACGAAGCGGTAAGATTGTTGCACAGTTTACCTTTTTCTTCGCGGTTGATAAAGGAAACGCATAAAATTTTGCTAACGGGGGTAAGAGGTAAACACAAACTGCCGGGCGAATATAGAACAAGCCAAAATTGGATTGGGGGAGCAACGTTAAATGATGCCGTATTTATCCCTCCGGTATATACCTCTATTCCTGAACTCATGTCTGATTTAGAAAAATTTGCCAACGATGAGATTAACCCTCTGCCAGATTTAATTAAAATTGCCATTATACATTACCAATTTGAAACCATACATCCATTTTTAGATGGAAATGGTAGGGTGGGCAGATTACTGATTACACTTTATTTAGTGGCAAAAGGAATATTGAAACAACCCATATTGTACCTGTCTGATTTTTTTGAACAGAACAGATTGTTGTATTATGATAATTTGATGAGAGTAAGAACTAATCACGATTTAAACCAATGGTTAAAATTCTTTTTAACTGGTGTAATAGAAACAGCTAAAAAAGGAGTTGTAACCTTTGATGGCATTATGCAATTGCAGAAAAATCTGGAAACAACAGTTAAGAGTTTGGGGAATAGAGGTGTGGATGCCAAAAAAGTAATCGAATTTATGTACACACAGCCTGTTGTTGATGTGGCCAAAGTTGAGGCTGTAATACAAAAATCAAACGTAACAGCCTATAAACTTCTGACGGATTTGGAACGGTTGGGTGTAATTAGAGAAGTATCGGGTGCACAGCGAAATAAACTGTACGTTTTTAAAGATTATTTAGCCCTGTTTAATAATGATTAATATTTTTGCACACGGCCTTTTGAAACTTTTAAAATATTTATAAATCGATTCTTAAAAAAGAGATAAACGGAAAGAGCTAGCGTATTCTAACATATTTCAGCCTGAATAATTAGATGCATAAAAGAAATAATCTGATTACGCCATGAATCTATTCTTTTTAAGAAATGTCTATACTAAATTTACGTTCATTCTTTTAAGAAGAGCCTAGTTTTTACTTATTTGCGGTTATGAAAACCAGAATTTTAATTACCGCATTCTCTTGTATGTTATTGGCAAAAGCATCGTTTGCTCAAGAGCGTATAAGCAAAGAAGTTGCAAATGCATTAGAACTTGCAAGTGCAAACCAGATAAAAGCAGATATTACCTATTTGGCAGATGATAAGCTCTTGGGGAGAAAACCCGGTACACCGGGCTATAAAATGGCAGTAGACTATGTTGTTGAACAGTTGAAGAAAAACGGTGTGAAACCAGCTGGCGAAAATGGCTCTTGGCTACAATCTATTTTAATGCGTAGTGCTACAATTGAGCCTGATTTTACAGCTTCTTTGTACTCAAATACCGGCAGTGAAAATTTAGTTGAAGAGCATGGTATAATTTTAAATCCAAATCCAGTAGCAACTCAGACTTCTGTTGATGCGGATCTTGTTTTTGTAGGATATGGCATTACCGCCCCTACTAAAAACTACGACGATTATAAGGGGCTTAACGTAAAAGGTAAAATTGTAATGGTGTTACGTGGTGCTCCCGAAAGCTTTTCACCAAGCGAGGCTTCGGCAAGCATGAACATTGCAACGATACAAAAAAATGCATTGCACCATGGTGCAATTGGCGTTATTATGGCCACGGTGGTAGAGAGACAAAGAAATATTCCGCAAGGAGCAGCAAATAGACCTAGCATTGCTGTAATGACTCCTAAAGGAGAACTGGTTGTTTCATCGAGTTTTAGCTCAAAAGACTTGAAAATTGCGGGTACGTTGAGCTTTAATGTGGTTCAAAAAATATTCAATAGTGTAAACAAGGACATCCCTACAGTTACTGAAAAACTAAAGAAAGGCGAAACGCAATCTTTCGCTACAAATTATAAGATCAAGGCTTCTTATAAAACAAGCCACAGTGATTTTATTACCTATAATGTTGCCGGAAAAATTGAAGGTTCAGATCCTAAACTAAAAAAAGAATTTGTGGTGCATAGCGCACACCTTGACCATTTGGGTGTAAGTAAGCCTATTGAGGGAGATTCTATTTATAATGGAGCTCACGATAATGCGTCTGGAGTGGCCAGTTTGTTGCAGATCACTAAAATTTACTCGGGGTTAAAAGCTAAACCTAAAAGATCAATTTTGATCCTGATGGTAACCGGAGAAGAAATGGGACTTTTGGGTTCTTCGTATTTTGCGATTAAGCCAACGGTTAACATTAATCAGATTGTGGCAAATGTAAATACAGATATGCCTACTATTATTGCACCGTTGTTATCTGTAACAGCACTAGGAGCAGAACATTCTACTTTGATTAATCCCGTAAATGAAGCATCGGCATACATGGGCTTAACAGTAGAGCCAGATCCTGAGCCAAAAGAGAACAGGTTTGTGCGTAGTGATCAGTACAGTTTTATTAAAGAAGGTATCCCTGCTTTACACGTTAAATACGGAAACAAAACAGCTGATGGCAAAAACGATTTAGATGTATTTGTAAAAGAATGGCGTGCTAAATATTACCATAAGCCACAAGATGATATTAATGGCATATTTGATTTTGACGCCGGTAAAAAATACGCCCAGTTAAATTTCTTAATTGGTTACTTGGTTGCAAATGATACTGAGAGACCTGTTTGGAATCCGGGAGATATTTTTGAAAAGAAAAAGTAAATGAGATCAGATTAATAAAAAAATGCGGAGCTCTTAAACTCCGCATTTTTTTATTGGCTTGAATTTTAGCTTTTTTTCAGGTCATCCCAAAACTCAACAGCTCTTCTGTAATGTGGAATAACGATAGAACCACCTACTAAATTGGCGATCATAAATACTTCGTTCATTTCATCATCGTTCACACCTTCGTTATAACATTTCTCTAAATGGTACTTAATACAATCATCACAACGCAATACCATAGAGGCAACGAGACCCAGCATTTCTTTGGTCTTAACAGATAAAGCGCCATCGGCATAAGAGGTTGTGTCTAAGGCAAAAAAACGTTTGATATTGGTATTGGCCGTTTCCATGACCCTGTTGTTCATTTTTGTACGATAGGTGTTAAAGTCTTCTACTAATTTCCCCATGGTGGTTTTGGTTTTTAGAAATAAGATTAATTGTAAATTAAATTGGTTTAAAGCTCCTTCAACGGATCCCAAAAGATTTTTTTGAAGTTCTTTACCTTGTCGTTCTCAACAATAATACCTTCGGCGGCTAAAAGCTCTTCCATTAAAGCGGGCGGAGAAAAATGAAACTTTCCAGTAAGTAATCCAGCACTATTTACTACGCGATGTGCGGGCACTTTAGGTTGCGACATACCAGCATAGTTCATGGCATGTCCTACCATTCTAGAAGAATTGGCTACGCCCAAAGCTTTTGCGATGGCACCATAAGAAGTTACTCGTCCTTTAGGAACAAGGCGTACAACTTCAAAAACCTGTTCATAAAAATTTGTATCCATTTGTTTCTCTCCTTGCTCGTTACCCCAAACTTGTTCGGGGATCTTTAGCAGATGTTGAACATAAGTTCAGCATGACAAGATATGTTAATTAAAAGAAAACTGAATATAATTGATGTTCTTATCTTTTTTGAGATAAATCCGTTCGTAATGCGTTTTGATAGAGAGAACCTCATCTGCTAAATCAGATTGGTAAAGATGATCGGTATCTTTATGCGTTACTAAGCCTAATTCAGCAACTTTCTCTTTTGTATAGTTATACAAGCCGTCATTATCGGTTTTCAGGTTTATTTTTGCCCCATCACGTAACAAAGGCTTATATTTTGCTAAAAAATTAGGAGAGGTAAGGCGTTTGCGCTCCCTGCTGATCTGCGGTTGTGGATCTGCAAAGGTAATCCAGATTTCATCCACCTCTTTTTCTCCAAAGTAGTCTTGCAAATCTTCTATTTGTATGCGTAAAAAAGCAAGGTTGGGAATGTTCTCTTCCATTCCGGTTTTAGCACCTCGCCATATACGGTTCCCTTTCAAATCTATTCCTATAAAGTTTTTCTCTGGAAATAATTTGGCTAAGTTAACGGCATATTCCCCTTTTCCGCAGGCCAGTTCTAAAACAATAGGATTATCGTTCTTAAAATGTTCACTACCCCATTTTCCTTTTAAAGGTTTGCCTTCTTCTAACTGGTAAACGTTGTGAAACGTATTGATCTCTGCAAACTTTCTTAATTTATCTTTACCCACGGTTTAATATTAAAATACAAAAGTAGCAATTAATCGTTAATCTACAGGGGCGCAATAAAAGACACAAACAAGGCGTTCATATACACTAATCTAAATAGGAATGTTTTAACGATATATTGACATATAAGTGAATCCGGTAAGCCCTATTTTTAGCATATTTGCCAATATAGTTTTATAATTTGTTTAAACCTTGATTTGTAGCTGTTTATGAGACCTCTTTTATTGAAGCTGAGCCTTTTCCTTTTCTTTGCTTTTCCCCTAACATTATCTGCTCAACAGGTCTTTACCATTTCTGGGATCGTAAGATCCGGAACCGAACCCTTAGAAAGAGTAAACGTTAAAATATCAGGAATTAAACAAAGAGTATATACAGATAGCTTGGGGTTTTATGAAATCAAACTCAAACCAGGAAATTATGTGTTTGATGTTGCAGCCGTTGGATTTAAAGCCAAGAGGCAATCTTTGGTGGTTAAACAAGATCAAATTTTGGATTTTGAACTGGAAGAAGATTTAAATACCCTAAATGAAGTTGTGGTTTCGTCAAGGATGAATGAGCGCAAGCTCGAAAGCCCACAGATGGGAGCCGAAAAGCTAAACATGAAAGAAGTGAAAAGCATACCGCTTATTTTTGGTGAACGAGATATATTAAAAGCAATACAGTTCTTACCGGGAATCAAGTCGGCAGGAGAAGGTGGAGCAGGGATTTATGTGCGTGGAGGTTCTTCAGATCAAAACTTGGTTTTAATGGACGATGTTCCGGTGTATAACGCATCTCATTTGATGGGATTTTTCTCGACTTTTAATCCCGATGCTGTAGAAGATATTACCGTTTATAAAACAGGAATGCCGGCTCAGTTTGGCGGCAGGCTCTCGTCTGTTTTGGATGTTAAGATGAAGCAGGGTAATCCTGAAAAGTTTGAAGTGGATGGAGGCATCGGATTGATTTCTTCTAAACTAACGCTTAAGGGGCCAATCCAAAAGGAAAAATCTTCCTTTATCATTTCAGGGCGTCGCACCTATGTTGATGCATTGATTAGGCTATCGCCAGACAGTAGTATCAACAAGAACATCATGTATTTTTATGATGTAAATGGCAGAGCCGATTTTAAGCTTGGCGAGCAGGATAAACTGATTTTTACGGGGTATTTGGGCGCAGATAAATTAGGTCTTGCAGAAACTTTTGGTTTAACATGGGGCAATAAACAAGCGAGCCTGCAATGGCAGCATTTGTTCTCTTCGGCCCTAAGTGTAAACACCACGGCCTCTTATACCGGTTATCAGAATAAGATCGCTGTTAACACAGGTTTAGATAACGTACAGATTTTCTCTCAGATTAAGGACCTGATTTTTAAACACCAGTATTTTTGGCAGATTTCCGCTCAAAACCAGTTGAAATTTGGACTTAATAGCATATATCATACCGTAAAACCGGGGCAAATAACATCAGAAGGGCAATCGAGTTATAACCCAATTAACTACCAAGAACGTTATTCCTTAGAGAACGGCCTTTTTATGTCTGATGAGTGGAATATCTCTCCGCAGTTTAACATTACCGCAGGATTAAGATTAAGCGCTTTCAGCATTTTGGGTAAAGGCGATTTCCTGCTTGTTGATCCAGAGGGAAATATTGTGGGTACGAAAACTTACAAAAGCGGAGAAATAGTTAAAACATATTTCAACCTTGAACCTCGTTTAGCCTTAAGTTACTTGTTGAGGAATGATCAGTCGGTTAAGATGTCATATGTACGAAATACACAAAATATGCACCTTATTTCTAACTCTACCTCAGGTAGGCCAAGCGATAAATGGCTGCCAAGTTCTTTAATGGTTAAACCAGAGATTTCAGATCAGTATGCAGTTGGCTATTATCGCAATTTTATGGGTAATACTTTTGAGTTTAATGTAGAAAGCTATTATAAAACAATGCAGAACCAACTCGATTATAGAGATGGTGCAGATACGTTTAACTCAGATAATATAGAAACGCAAATTCTTGGAGGGAAAGGGAGGGCTTATGGCCTTGAATTTTTATTCAAGAAGAAAAAGGGGAAATTAACAGGTTGGTTAAGTTATACTCTTTCAAAAACAGAAAGAAAAATAGAGGGGATTAATCAAGGCAATTGGTACAATGCCCGTCAGGATAGAACGCATGAATTCTCTACAGTTATGTCATATGATCCGGGTAAAAAATGGAGTTTCTCTGCATCTTGGATTTATTATACGGGCGATGCCATTACTTTCCCTGCCGGAAAATACAATATGGATGGAGTGGTATTCTTCTATTATAATGGTAGAAATGGGCATAGGATGCCCGCTTACCACAGGTTAGATTTAGGGGCAAATTATAAGTTAAAACAGAGAAAGAATTTTAGTTCAGAACTTTCGTTCAGTTTGTACAACGCTTATGGAAGAAAAAATGCCTATGCCATAACCTTTAGAGAATCTGAAAAAGACCCTTCGGTAACCGAAGCGGTAAGAATCACGTTATTTAAGTTTGTGCCCTCTGTTTCCTATAATTTTAAATTTTAATGATGCATAAGAAATATAAATTATATCCTGCTTTTTTGCTTATTGTGCTATTGGGTTTGTTTACCGGTTGCGAAGATGTGATTACACTTAAACTAGATGAACCAGGAGATCAATATGTAATTGAAGCGCAAATAACCGATCAGCTAAAGGGCGCAGAAGTAGTCTTAAGTAAAGTAAAAAACTTTAATTCAGACAATAGCTTTAACGGACAAAGCGGAGCGCTGGTTAGCATAGAAGATGAACAAGGAATTCCTCGTGTGTTAACCGAAACAAATGTTAAGGGAGTTTACAGGAATGACCTTTTAAAAGGTACACCCTCAAAAGCTTATAAGCTTAAAGTACAAATTGCAGGTAAAACCTTTACGGCTACGAGTATAATGCCTCAAAAAGTAGTCATGCAAAGTGTCTTTGCATTTGAATTAAGCTTATTTGATGGACCGAGATTATTTACACATGTTACTTACCTAGATCCCGAAGACCAAGATAATTACTATAGATTCTTAGAATATGTGAATGGCGTTTATACTAAAAACATTACCGTTACCAATGATGAGTTTACCAATGGAAAACTTGTGAGGCAGATGCTTTGGCCAAAAGAGTTTACCGAAGAGACCAAGTTGAAAAAAGGAGATGTGGTAAAGGTAGAATTCCTTAACATAGATAAAAATATCTTTAAATATTGGAGGTCAGTTAAAGATGGGGCCTTGGGCAGTAGCGGCAATGCTTCGCCAGTTAATCCCGTAAGCAATATCTCGGGTGGTGCAATAGGATACTTTAGTGCCCACACTACACAAAGTAAAGAATACACGGTTAAGTAGGTAAAATAATAGAAAGAATTTTTTACTTGCTTTCATAATTAATAAGCATTGTTGATCTTCTAAATATAGAGCGAGCTTTAATCCGGTTCGATACTCAAAATGAGTGTTTTTAGAGCTTTCTTTTTTTGCTAAACCATAATTGTTTATTAAATTCTGACATTATTATTGGCTTCGTCTATCTTACTTGCAACAATATTTCCTAAATTTATAATGTGATAAATAAAATATCAATTTTAACTATATGACACTGGTTCAGCTTGAATACATCGTTGCAGTAGATACCTATAGAAGTTTTGTTAGTGCTGCGGAGAAATGCTTTGTAACGCAGCCTACATTAAGTATGCAAATACAGAAACTGGAAGAATTTTTAAATGTAAAGATTTTTGATCGGAGCAAGCAGCCAGTAGTCCCTACCGAAATCGGTACTCAGATTATTCAGCAGGCTAGGATTGTTTTGCAAGAAAGCCAAAAAATAAGAGAAATCATCAACAACCAGCAACAGGAAATTACGGGAGAGCTCAAAATTGGTATCATTCCAACCATAGCACCTTATTTGTTACCTGAAGTTATTGCTGTAATGCTGGCCAAATACCCTGATTTAAAGTTGTACATATGGGAATATACCACAGATGATATTATTCATCATTTAAAAACAGGAGTAATAGATTGTGGCATATTGGCTACCCCTTTAATAGATGCAAACCTCGAAGAATATCCTTTATTTTATGAGAATTTTGTAGGTTATATTAGTAAGAACAGTAAACTATATAAGAAGAAAGCAATTGATGCTCACGATTTTGATGACGAAAACATATGGCTGCTCAATGAGGGACATTGCATGCGTTCGCAAGTCTTAAATATATGTCGCACTACTAAAAATAACAAACCGCAAACTCTAACATATAATACGGGTAGTGTAGAAACGCTGATCAGGATGGTTGATGTAAATGAAGGAACCACGCTTCTTCCGGCATTGGCGCTACGAGATCTGAACACTAAGCAACTGAATAAGATTCGCTATTTTAGATCTCCAGAACCCGTACGAGAAATCAGTCTAGTAACCCACAAAAGCTTTGTGAAAAGACGTATGCTACAAGCGCTTAAAGAAGAGATTTTGACCATTATACCCAAAAGCATGAAGCAAAGGAAAAAGAAAGACGTTGTAGGGATATAACCCATTATCTGTTAGATAGCGAGCTATTTAAAGGAGAATTCTTTAAAAACAGATATTTTCCCCTAAGCCTAAAATGTTAACTTTGCGACATGACAGAAGTTAAGCTGAAGAAAGGCAAAGAAAAAGCAGTTCTGCAAATGCACCCATGGGTGTTTTCAGGAGCGTTGGAAAAAGTAAAAGGCAGCCCTGCAAATGGAGATATTGTAAAGGTAGTTGCTTTTAATGGCGATTTTTTAGCTTACGGGTTCTTTAATGACCAATCGAGAGTAGCGGTACGCCTGATTGAATGGAATGAAGACATTAAGATCGACCGGAACTGGTATCATGAAAAAATAAAGAATGCCATAGACGCTCGGGCGCACGTCTTACGTAATCCCCAAACAAATGCCTGCAGGTTAATTTTTAGCGAAGCAGATTTTTTGCCGGGGCTAATCGTGGATAAATATGCAGACTTCTTATCGGTACAAATATTAAGCTCTGGCATAGAGCAAGCTAAATCTGTTATTATTGAAATCTTAGTAGAAGTACTACAGCCCAAAGGAATATTTGACAGAAGCGACGCAACTGCACGTACACATGAAGGCATCGAAGCCGAGAATGGATTGTTATGGGGGCAAAATCCGCCTGAATTTATTGAAGTAAAAGAGAACGGTATTCTCTATCATATTAACATAGCCGAAGGACAGAAGTCTGGGTTCTACTGTGATCAGCGCGATAACCGTAGGATATTGGCAGAGTATGCAGAAGGTAAAACTGTATTAGATTGCTTTAGCTATAGCGGAGGATTTACCTTAAATGCTTTACAGCAAGGTGCAAGAATCGTTACCAGCGTAGATAGTTCTGCCTTGGCTATACAGACTTTAAATCAGAACATTAAATTAAATCATTTTGCAACAGATAAGCATACGGCTATTCAAAATGATGTAAACAAGCAGTTGAGGATATTTGGTGATGAAGAACGAAAGTTTGATATAGTTATTCTAGATCCTCCAAAATATGCACCATCAAGATCAGCATTAGATCGTGCGGCAAGAGCATATAAAGACCTTAACAGAAGAGGATTGATGCTTTTGGAAAAGGGAGGCTTGTTGGCTACATTTTCATGCTCGGGAGCGATGGATATAGAAAGCTTTAAACAAGTTTTGGCTTGGGCTGCTTTAGATGCAGGTAAAGAAATACAGGTAATCAAGCAATTCTGTCAACCCGAAGACCATCCGGTAAGACTTTCTTTCCCAGAAGGAGAGTACTTGAAAGGACTTTTGATTAGAGTGGTATAGCCGTTTAAAACCCCTAATTAATAACAAATATAGAGGAACCCTTTTTCTGATAAAATGTTATGGCACAACTATTTGTTTTAAACAAAAAAGTGTTATGTTTGCGCCCTGATAAACAATTCTATTGAAAAAATCAGAATTAAGGCTCTATTTATGCTAAATACAAACATCTGGCAACCCTTATATTCTTTTCTTATTCTTTGATCTGCGTTTACCGCATCTTGGTAAATAGAAGAAACGAATGTGATGTCAATAAAATACCAAACAATTATAACCCAACAAATTATTTAAGATTAATTTTTTATGAAAAAACTATTATTATTAATTTTTACTTTAACGTCATCAAAAGCATTTTCTCAATTTGAGGGGAGCAAACAAATTTACGAAGCTAAGGATTTGAAAGAAGTAATTTCTGCTCAGAAACTAGTTGCGATATTACCTTTTGAAACTAAAATTACCTACAAAAAACAACCTAAAAATTATAGCCCCGAAGGAAACCACCAGCAAGAACTGGCTATGGCAAAAAATATACAATCCAGTATGTATACTTTTTTATTAAGGAAGAAAAGTGATTATTCAGTTGATTTTCAAGATGTAGATAAAACCAATATACTTCTTAAAAAGTCAGGTATCTTAGATAAGTTAGATGAATATACCAAAGATGAGGTAGCAAAGATATTAGGCGTTGATGCAGTAATCGGAGGTAAATTTGAGCAAGAACAAAGTAAGAGTGAAGCTGGCGCAATTGCCTCTGCCGTTTTATTTGGTGGGTTTGGCGGAAAAACCGGTTCCGGAACATTAACCATGACCATAAATAATGGCTCTAATGGAGATTTATTATGGCGTTTCTTTAAAACAATGGATGACAGTGTTTTTAGCTCAACAGATGATTTGATAGAAAGAATGATGAGAAAAGTATCAAGAAATTTTCCCTATAAGAAATAGACATTTGTCTTCAAAAATAAAAAGCTGCCCTTTTAGAGCAGCTTTTTATTTTTATGCATATTGTTAGCTGTAAATCTCATTTAAAATTTTAGCCAGCCTTATACCACCTTTTAACAATTGGCTGTTAACTGTAGAAATCCAGTCGAAATTGTATCTATAGCTCAGTTTATCGTCGTTTTTAATGCCTGTAGCATAGATTTTATTGCAAATCTCGTACGATTCAAAAATATAGTCTTTGATATCCCCTTTTTTCCATTCAGTAAGTTGCACTGCGGTAGGATTGTTAATTGCTTTTGTATATTCTGTATAGCTTAATTGCTGGTAATCGATCAGCTGCTCGTCCCATACGCGGTGCAGATTAGATTTTTGACCAAACCAGTTAACAATAACTCGGTTACCACCTAAATCTTCTTTACGAGCGGTGTGCATAGGTTGGTGCATATCGCCTACTAAATGGATCAACATGCGTAAAGCCAGCAGCTTTTGAGCAGCGGGAGTTTGTTTGTTTTTTAACAGCGCAATCATCTCATTAGTCTTGTTGTAAATGTTTGCTTCTGTCATATTCTCAAGGTAGTTATTAACCCCAATTCTGTCTAAATTTTCGGGTAGATTAACATAGTGCCATGAGCTTAAATAGTTATAGCTCGAATCAGATTTGATAAAATCTGGCCAGTTGGCAGTGATAGCCATGCTCTCAGTACCTAGGATTTCTTTAACAGCTTTCCGAGCATTCGGATTTAAATAAGATTCGGCTATTTCGCCTACGATACGGTGTCCTAATAAACCCCATGCATTTGCAGCATATGGTAAATAAGTTAACACAGCAACAAAGATCAATTTTTTAATTAGTTTCATTTTTCTATTGTTAAGATTACAATTCTTTTGGCACACAGGTTATTTGCTCCCTTAGGGTAAAGTTTAACGGATTATGGCTGTTCAAGTCTTCAAGTACAAGTTGTTGAGCCGACCAGTTTTTAATTCTAAATTCATTGATATATCTCCCAATCCGGTAACAACCGCTAACTTTTTGTTTATAGTTTGCTTTGGTAAAATCGCCAACAAGAGTTAAGGTATCATTTTTAACCAGATAAGTACCTTTGGCATACTCTTTCCAAACGCCATTGTTAAAACAAGAATCTTCATAGTAATTCTCTTTAGAATGGGTAACAAAATCAACGTAAAAAGAGTCGCAGGTAAACTTTAATCGGTGCGAGGTGTACGATAGGAGCTTTTCGGCATGTGCTATACTGTCCTGTTGCCATATACCTTGTAAAAATGCTTCTCCTTTTCCTTGCACATTAGGCATGCGGGTACAAGCCAAAGCCGTTATGGAAACTAAAAAAATAAGGATATACTTTTTACACATTTAACCTAGAAAATAAATAATGCTGTGGTATTTATAGAAATTAGAGCATAGCTATTTAAGAACAACTATGCCCTAAATTTATTTTTATTTCAAGCTGCCAACCATATCTTCGGGTTTAACCCATGCAGTAAACTGCTCATCGGTTAATAAACCTAGTTCAATGGCTGCTTCACGTAAGGTTTTATTTTCCTTATGTGCTTTTTTAGCAATTTTAGCTGCATTTTCATAGCCAATATGGGTATTTAATGCAGTAACCAACATCAATGAGTTTTCTAAATGTTGCTTAATTACAGGTTCGTTAGGTTCAATACCTACGGCGCATTTGTCATTAAATGACACACACGCATCGCCAATTAAACGACCACTCTGCAATACATTGGCTGCAATAACAGGTTTAAACACGTTAAGTTCAAAATGACCATTGCTAGCACCTATGCTTACGGCTACATCATTACCCATTACCTGAGCGCAAACCATAGTTAAAGCTTCTGGTTGTGTAGGGTTAACTTTTCCTGGCATGATAGAAGATCCGGGCTCGTTATCAGGAATAATGATTTCTCCAATTCCGCAACGTGGACCTGAACTTAAGATACGGATATCATTTGCTACTTTCATTAAAGAAACCGCAACACGTTTGTAAGCAGAAGAAAGCTCAACCATAGCATCGTGAGCAGCTAAAGCCTCAAATTTGTTAGGAGCAGTAACAAATGGTAACCCGGTTAATTCGGCAATCTTTTTTGCTACCAGTACATCATAGCCTTTAGGGGTATTTAGTCCTGTTCCAACAGCAGTACCACCAAGAGCTAATTCACTGATCATTTCAAGTGCATTTTTAATGGC
>DDEP01000110.1:0-5295 GCA_002336465.1 Pedobacter sp. UBA1951 | reverse complement strand
GGTATAGTAACCTCTACAGCCTGTTTATAAGCCGCAATATGCATGGCTGTTGGGTAAGTATCATTAGATGATTGTGATTTATTTACATCGTCATTAGGATGGAGGATTTTTTGATCATCAGCTAAACTTCCACCGTTTAATACATGGCCTCTGTTAGCAATCACCTCATTACCGTTCATATTGCTTTGAGTACCTGATCCCGTTTGCCAAATTACTAAAGGAAATTGATCATCTAACTGGCCGGCAATTACCTCTTCACAAGCTTTTGCAATCAAGTCTGTTTTTTCTTTAGAAAGTACGCCCAACTCGTTGTTTGCCAAAGCTGCAGCTTTTTTCAAATAACCGAAAGCGTGAATGATTTCTTTGGGCATAGAAGCCTCGGGTCCAATTTTAAAGTTGTTGCGCGAACGCTCGGTTTGTGCACCCCAGTACTTATCTGCGGGAACCTGAACTTCGCCCATTGTATCGTGTTCTATTCTGAAACTCATGATCTTATATTTTTAGCCAAATTTAAATATTTTAGAACGGATATGGCAATTTAAACTGTATTTACTTTGTGATAAAATGACAGGGATAAAACAACAATACAATGTTTAAAACTCTTTTCCCCGATACCGTTTAATAATGCTTATTTTTCGGGCTTTAACTTTAGAAAACCAGTATCAATGAGGAATAGATTTGTTGCCGCGGCAATTGCACTGAGTATATTTTCTGTTGTGGCATGTACCAGTAAGGAAGAAAAAGAGAAGAAAAAGGCCGCAGATAAAAAAGTAAGAGTAAAAGAAGATGATAAAGCCGATAGCTTATTGTTGGTTTACGATAAAAAGAATGAAGATAAATGGATAGCAGAGTTTGTAGAGAACCTGCATAAAAGATACGGATTTAACGGAAATGCTTTAGTAGCTAGAAAAGGTAAAATAATTTACCAAGGGGCTAAAGGTTGGGCAGATTATTTGCATCGTGATAGCCTTAAAATCAACTCAGAATTTGAACTGGCTTCTATAACCAAAACCTTTACCGGCGTGGCCATTATGCAATTGGCAGAGCAAGGCAAACTTAGCCTTAACGATAATGTTAAAAAGTTTTTTCCTGATTTTCCCTATGATGGAATTACAATAAAATTATTGCTTACCCATCGTAGTGGTATGATGAATTACGTCTATTTTATTGATGATATATGGCGTAAGGAAAAACGTGATATGAAAAAAGGGATCACCAATGAGGAAGTGATGAAGGTTATAGCCGAACGCAAGCCCAATCCTTATGTTAAACCCGATAACAGATTCCACTACAATAATTCCAATTACATGGTTTTAGGAGCTATTATTGAAAAAGTTACGGGTATGCGTTATTCTCAATATATGGCCGAAAATATTTTTAAACCTGCGGGCATGAAAAATACGCATGTTTATTCTAAAGCTGAGTACGAGAAAATACCGGTAGATGTGGTTGGTCACGATAAAATCTGGAAATACTCTGTTGCGCAGAACTTTTTAGACGGGCCGGTAGGCGATAAAGGAATCTACAGTACCTTACACGATTTGGTGCTATATGATAAGTATCTTAGAAATGAAAGGCTCCTTACTAATAGAAGCTTGGATTCTGCTTACGTGGGAAGAAACAAACCTGTAAACGGACATTTTAACTATGGCTACGGTTGGCGTATGTTTGATGGTAAAAATATGGATAAGGTGGTTTACCATACGGGGTGGTGGCATGGTTTCAGGCACATTTATGTAAGAGATTTAGATAAAGATATTGTGGTAATCTTTTTGGGTAACTTAACCAATGGCAGTTTAATGCATTTGGATGATTTATATAAGTACCTTAAAATGCCTGTTATTAGAAAAGGGGCATACTCTGGATCAGGATCGTTGCCGGGTAGCGACGAGGATTAATAAAATAAAAAAGGCAGGAACATTTCCTGCCTTTTTTATTAAAGTTAGATTTTTCTATTTATCTAAAAGCACAACGCCTTTTGCTTCAAAAATAATCTCTTTTTTAGGTTGAGTAATTTTAGCAATTTCTTCAGCAGATTTTTTCTGGTCTTCAGCAAAATGCTTAAGATCTTCAACAGAAGTTGTTTTTCTTTCTGCAAAACCATCAATAACTACTTTTCTACCTTCAATATCTTTAGGCATAAAAAATGCATAATCTTTAAATTCTACACGCATGGTTTCGCCATTAGGCATTTTCAGGTTCATGAAACAACCTTTTTTCTTGCAAACAGAAACAACTTCTCCAACAACTTTCATGTCGGCCTTGCTGCCTTTACCTAAAGTAGCATCTACCTTATCCGTAGATATTTCGCCACCTTTTTTTACACCATCGCCAAATGACTGGCCTTGAAAAACCTCTTGTGCAAAAGCAAAAGTTGCAAAAGCACAGAATATTGCACTTAAAATAATCTTTTTCATTTTTCCGAGTTATATATAATCAACCAAATATATTTAAAATCTTTCTAAATAAGAACAAGTGAATTTACATTTTGGTTGAAAAGCCTTGTTTTAAAATAACTTAGCCAAACAGAGCGGCAAATACTTCTTCTATTTTAGCAACAGTAATGAGTTGTATTTTGTATTTATTTTTATCAAAGCCCTTAACATTGTAGCTAGAGATAAATATTTTTTCGAAGCCTAATTTCTCTGCTTCGGCTATACGTTGTTCTATCCTGTTTACGGCTCTTATCTCTCCCGAAAGACCTACTTCGGCAGCAAAACATATTTTTGATGATACGGGCATGTCTTCATGCGAAGAGATAATGGCAACGATAATGGCCAAATCAATGGCCGGGTCTTCAACTCTTATACCGCCTGCAATATTTAGGAAAACATCTTTTATGCTCAGTCTAAAACCACACCTTTTTTCTAAAACGGCCAATAGCATATTCATTCGTCTAGTGTCAAAGCCAGTTGCCGATCTTTGAGGTGTGCCATATGCCGAGTTACTTACCAAAGCTTGGGTTTCAATAAGCATGGGTCTTGCACCTTCTAAAGTAGCACCAATGGTAATGCCGCTTAGTTCTTCTTCGCGTTGAGAGAGCAGTATTTCTGAAGGATTGGAAACCTCACGGAGACCATTGCCATGCATAGCGTAAATGCCCAGCTCTGCCGCAGCTCCAAAACGGTTTTTAATGGAACGTAAAATACGGTAGATATGATGACGATCACCTTCAAATTGCAGAACGGTATCAACCATATGCTCCAATATCTTTGGACCAGCAATAGCCCCGTCTTTGGTAATATGACCAATTAAGAAAACCGGGGTTGAGGTTTCTTTGGCAAATTTCAGCAGTTCTGCAGTACACTCACGAACCTGCGAAACGCTGCCCGGGGTAGATTCTATATGTGAAGAATGTAAAGTCTGTATAGAATCAATAATAACCACATTAGGCTCTAATTGCTCTATCTGCTTAAAAATGTTTTGGGTAGAGGTTTCTGTAAGGATATAGCAATTGGTATTGGGTGTTTGAGTTATGCGTTCTGCTCGCATCTTGATCTGCTGTTCGCTTTCCTCGCCCGAAATATAGAGCACCTTTGCATGATGTATATTTAAAGCTAATTGCAGCATTAAAGTAGATTTTCCAATACCTGGCTCTCCGCCAATTAATGTTACGGATCCTGCTACAAGCCCTCCACCTAAAACACGGTCAAGTTCTGCATTTCCGGTAGGCATGCGTTCTTCCTGTGCGCTACGAATTTCATCTATGCGGTTTGGTTTGTTTAAGCGCTGCGTACCACTTGCCGATTTCCATGTAGGTACATTTGTTGATTTTTCGATGATTTCTTCAACAAAGGTATTCCATTGCGAGCAAGCGGGACATTTGCCAAGCCATTTAGCCGACTCATAGCCACAGCTTTGGCAGAAATATGCTGTTTTTGTTTTAGCCAATTGAAATTATTTTAAGGGTTAATTGCTCGTTTAACAGCACGAATTTACTCTATTGCCTTTACAAATCATTACTTATTTGCATAGTGGCTTGAAATTTATATCTTATTTTTGCTTAGAAAACCAAGGAGAATGAAACGGTTTACCGAAATTAATAACGACAGTATTTCAGGAGTGGCCTATAAAACCATTACGATAAAAAAAGCGGTTATCGCTTATTTTAGCAAATATGGTAATGCTACTATTGCCGATTTGAAGGTGCAGTTGAGTTTAAGCACGCCAAAAATTATAGATGTACTGAATAACTTGGTAGAACTGGGTTTAGTTAAAGATTATGGCAAACAAGAGTCTAGCGGAGGCAGAAAGCCTAATGTTTATGGTTTAGCGGGCGAAGCAGGTTATTTTTTAGGAGTAGATATCAAGAATGATCATGTCAAATTTGCGGTTTTAGATTTGCAGAAAAACCTGATCTTTTTTAAAGATAAAGTGCCATATCAGGCATCAAATACAGAAAAAGGATTGAATGAATTGTGTAACATCATTTTGGAGTTTATCAAAGCAAGTAATCTACCTAAAGAAAAATTATTGGCTGTTGGCATCAGTCTATTTGGTCGTATTAACCAGATTTCAGGAAAGAGCCATAACCTGTTTAATTTTTGCAATGAACCTTTGGATAACATCCTTTCGCAAAAGCTAGATATACGGGTTTTCATAGAAAACGATTCAAGAGCAATGTGTTACGGAGAATTTGCCCGCGGCGTTGTTACAACAGAAAAAGATATGTTGTTCTTGAATATAGACTATGGTCTGGGCGTTGGTATCATCATTAATGGTTCCTTATATTATGGTAAATCAGGTTTTTCAGGTGAGTTTGGGCATGTTCCTGCATTTGATAATGAAGTGATTTGTCGCTGTGGAAAAAAGGGTTGCCTAGAAACAGAAGTATCAGGATGGGCGCTTTTAAACCAGTTTAAACAACACATAGATAAGGGTTCTGCATCTATTTTATCAGGTAAGTATCAGCAAGGAGATCTTGAAATAGACGATATCTTAGAAGCGATTTATAACGATGATGTATTGGCTATTGAGCTTGTTGCAGAAATGGCCGGGAAATTAGGTAGGAGTATTGCTTCGTTAATCAATATCTTTAATCCTGAGCTGGTGGTATTGGGCGGTAAGCTAACTGCTGCCGGAGAAAATTTGCTGTTGCCTTTAAAAACGGCATTGAGAAAATATTCATCCAGCTTGGTTAATAATGACACCCAGATAAAGATTACTGAATTGAACGAACAGGCCGGAGTTTGGGGAGCTTGCTTACTGGCAAGAAATAGAGTACTGGAAAATTGATATTTTGTCCAATAGGTTTCAACTTAACACTCTCTCATTCATCTTTTTACCAAATATTTT
>DDEP01000028.1 GCA_002336465.1 Pedobacter sp. UBA1951 | reverse complement strand
TTCTTGATGGCCTTGTAGCTACTTCGTGGTCAGGGTTTATAGTAAAGATGCTGAAACAAGTTCAGCATGACGAAATAGTGGGAGCAACATGAGGGTGGAGAGGAAGGCATGACGGAACAGTGCGAGTAGCATGACGCATAATGGGGATAGCAAACCTGTAGTGAAACAAAACAAAAAGGCTTGTTTAAAATTGTGGATCACATTTCGACTATTTGTCCAGATACATCGGGAAGCTCAATGTGACGAGCTAAGCTCAACGCTATAGCATCCTATTTTTAAACAAGCCTTAAAAAATGCTTATTTGTACTCTATTACAAAATCAGTTAATGATTGACGTACTTTTTTAAGGTTAACCAGCCAATCGTTCTCCGCATCGCGGTAACCGATGGTTAATATGCTAACGCTTCTCAATCCTTTTTCGCGTAGGCCTAAAAACTCGTCAACTTTGGCATTGTCAAAACCCTCCATTGGCGTAGTATCTACTTTTAACATGGCTGCCTGAGCTATAGCCATACCAAAGCCAATGTAAGCTTGTCTGGCGGCATGCTGAAAATTCTCTTCGGCGGTACGAGGAACCAACATGCCTTTTAAACGGGCTACATACTCTTCGGTTGCGCTAGTAGGAACCCCTCTTTCTGCATTGGTACGGTTAAAAACCTCATCAATGTTTTCGTGGGTATAATTATCCCATGCGGCAAAGATCAGCACGTGCGATGCATCTACAATTTGCGACTGGTTAAAAGCTAAAGGCATTAATTCTTTCTTTTTATCGGGGTTGCTGATCACAATGATCTTAAACGGTTGCAGGCCCGATGAGGTTGGGGCCAAACGTGCAGCCTCCAAAATCATATCTACTTTTTCTTGTTGAACGGCCTCGCCATTCATTTTTTTAGTGGCATAACGCCAGTTTAATGCTTCAATTAAGCTCATAAAATTTTAATCGTTAATATTTTTAATAAAACCTTTAACGGCGTCTAACAGTACCTGCTTTTGCAGGGTATCGGCAGCGCCGGTCATGTTAACCATACTAATAGAGGCCAGTCCGTGCAAAACAGACCACAGGGTATGAAACTTTAAGAAAATACGTTCATCGCTAGCCTCAGGCATCAGGGTTCTCAACACCTCAAATATGGCAGAAGTAAAACGCTTGATCTCTGTGATCTCATTTACCTGTTGGCAACTGGGTATGCCCAAGCCAAACATCAGCCTGTAGTAAGAGGCATGATTAAAAGAGAAATCGAAATAAGCTAGAGATAGGGCTATAAGCTGCTGATCAGGTTTGTGTTCAAGTGCAGTTTGCGCAGCAATATGATCTGTAAGCAGGTTAAAACCTTGCTTAACAAATTCTTTCTGTATGGCTTCCTTGTTCTCAAAATGCGTATAAACCATAGGTAGGCTATAACCTATGCGTTCGGCAATCTTGCGTATAGACACGCTTTCCCAACCTTCTTTTTCCAAGAATTGGCGGGCAGCCTCTACAATGGCGGTGCGTACTTTTTCTTTATGTATCGTTTTAAGAGAAAGGTCTTCCATGGTTGTGGTTAACACTGTTAGCAAAATTACAATGCGCAATCTTTATCTCGTTATCAAAAGAAAGTTTTTTACCAAAATATGATGGATTAATTTTTGCGAAAAATTGAAACAAAAGCGTAAAAACAGCGTTAATTTTTATGCAAGCATAATATTATGCTGGCCTCCTTAAACACAAAACTAAGAACTATGAAAAAGTTATTATTCGCTGCCTTGTTACTGGCAGGTACCTCTGTTGCTACTTACGCTCAAACCGATAAGGGTTTTTACCTAAAACCCGGTGCCAGTTATTTCATGAAAGTTACACCTGTTGAGTTTCCGGCGTTAAACGGTAAGCCTGCCCGCGATCGCGTGTTTACCATTAATCCGAGTACGGGTGCTACCAGTACGGTATCTGAAACGGCACTTACCGGATCTTTTGGTCAGGGTTGGCGTGCTGGTCTAACCGGTGGTTACCAGTTTAACAATGTGCTGGGCTTAGAACTGGGGGTTAATTACTTTGAAAGCGAAAGTCAGGATATGATGAAAATGACCGGAACCATAAATGGCAATACGGTGCTGAGCCTTTACTCTAAGGGCAAGGTAAAAGCGTTAGATGTTGCTCCGGCCTTGGTATTGAGGATCCCAACCAAAGGTGATCTTAAACCTTATACCAAAGTAGGTGTGATCGTTCCAGTTTACGGTTACTTGCAGATCAATACTTCTGTTAACGACAAAACCGGGACCATAGCTAAAGAAAATGGTTTTACTTCGCCTCCGGGCACACAGGTTAATTTGGTGCTAGACCGCGAAGAAAAGATCAACCCTCAAGCAACTATAGGTTTTCAATCGGCCATAGGTTTTGATTATAAACTTGGCAAGAACATTAGCCTATTTTCAGAGCTAGAGTACCGTAACGTATCTGTTGGGGGTAAAGATAAAGAACTGAAAAAATATGAGGGTACTGCTACCGTTGTGGTTTCGGCTACCGGAACCGTTGCAGGTACGCAGCAGCTTACTTTGGCTAACCAGACCAATGGCGATAGGAACGTGAATTACCATAAAACCATTACTTCTGATATGAACGTTAAGGGTTCTGCCAATTATGATTCTTCTAAACCTTCTGATGATTTGCGTTCTTACGTAAATATTGGTGGTTTGGGTTTAAATGTGGGTATTAAGATTGGGTTTTAGGCCTTAAAGGTATTTTTCATTTACAGATCGGGGTTTGGGCGTAGGCTTAGCCCCGTTTTTTTTGATGGTTGGGAAGTCTGATGTCCGATTTTCGATGTTGAAGGTGCTTCTTTCTCCTTCATGCTTCCTTCTCCACGTCATGCTGCTCGCACTATTTCGTCATTCTTCACTCTCCACGTCATGCTGAACTGGTTTCAGCATCTTTACCTAGTAGACCCTGAAATGAATTCAGGGTGACGATGTGGGTGTGCAGTAACTTTAATCAATCCGTCATACTTTCTCTTTTACCATTATGCTGTCCGTACTATTCCGTCATGCTGAAATTTGTTCAGCATCTATCTAAGTACGTGACATAGATCCCGAAACGAGTTCGGGGTGACGAAGGCGTAAAAAGCATTACGCACTACTTTATGAGTGCCTTAACAACATTTAGACCTAAAACGGTTGTTTTCTGATCTTTATCTACCTGACTGAGCCTGATATAGACCAGCT
>DDEP01000169.1 GCA_002336465.1 Pedobacter sp. UBA1951 | reverse complement strand
TTTTCTTCTAAGAACTGAAAGTTTAGTCGTAGTTGTAGATCTGGAACCTGTAGCGGTAACAGGGTTTCCTCCCAATGCAGGAACTGCAGCCAGTTCAGCGTCTGATTTAGTGATTCTTCCGTCTCTTCCGCTTCCTGAAACCTGTGAAGCATCCATTCCTTTTTCGTCAAGAATTTTTTTAGCCGCAGGAGAAGGAGCACCTGTTGCGTAAGTCTGCGTTGCAGCAGCTACCGGTTGAGCAGCAGGTTGTGGAGCCGGAGCTTCCTGTTTAGCAGGTTCAGCCGCTTTAGGAGCCTCTTCCTGTTTTGGAGCTTCAGCAGCAGGAGCAGCACTTCCTGAAGGTTTTGCAGCATCCATATCGATTAAACAAACCACCTGTCCTACTTGTACAACGTCACCTTCTTCAGCTTTCAGAGTGATTACACCACTTTGTTCAGCAGGCAATTCAAGAGTAGCTTTATCTGAATCTACTTCAGCGATGGGTTGATCTTTTTCTACATAATCACCATCTTTTACAAGCCAGGTTGCAATTTCAACTTCTGTAATTGATTCGCCCGGTGAAGGAACTTTCATTTCTAAAACTGACATATCGTATTTTTTATTTTTTTATTGATTATTATTTTTAATTAAGCGGTTACAGGTCTTTTTACCGGAGCATCGTTTCTGTCGAATACTCTGTTGATTACCGCATTCTGATTTTTCTCAAACATTTTGTGACTTCCCGGAGCCGGAGCACCACTTGGAACCGGAGCAATAACGTTGATTCCTGTTTCTCTGAAGTTTCTTAGGATATAAGACCAAGCTCCCATATTTTCCGGTTCTTCCTGAGCCCAAACCAATTCTTTTCTGTTTGAATATTTTTCGAAGATTGCTTCTATAGCATCTGTCTGAAGCGGATATAACTGCTCGAACCTTACCAGTGCAATGTTTTCAGCGTTCAATTCTTCTTTTTTAGCCAATAGTTCGAAGTATAATTTACCTGAACAAAGTACTAATTTTTCAACTTTTGAAGGATCTGCTGAAGGATCGTCTAAAATTGGCTGGAAACCTCCGTTAGCGAAATCTTCAAGCGGAGAAACCACTTTCGGATGTCTTAACAATGATTTCGGACTCATTACCACCAATGGTTTTCTGAATGACCATTTCAACTGTCTTCTTAACAGGTGGAAATAGTTAGCAGGAGAAGTGATGTTTGCAACCACCATGTTTTCGTTTGCACAAAGGGTTAAAAATCTTTCCAGTCTTGCTGAAGAGTGTTCTGCTCCCTGTCCTTCTGAACCGTGAGGCAATAACATCACCAAACCGTCCTGAATTTTCCATTTTTCTTCTGCGGCTGCAAGATACTGGTCAACGATAATCTGCGCACCGTTCACGAAATCTCCGAACTGCGCTTCCCAAATCGTTAACGTATTAGGAGAAGCCATGGCATAACCGTAATCAAAACCAAGAACTCCGTACTCGGAAAGGTGAGAGTTGAATACATCAAATCTGCTTTCAGAAACCTGTCTTAAAGGGATGTATTCTTCTTCCGTATCTTCTGTTTTTACGACTGCGTGTCTGTGAGAGAATGTTCCTCTTTCCACATCTTCTCCGGAGATTCTTACATTATGACCTTCAACAAGAAGTGTTGCATAAGCCAACCATTCTCCAAGAGCCCAGTCTAAAGAGTTTCCTTCAATCGCTTTTAATCTGTTTTCGAAAAGTCTTGTAATTTTATTTAAGAACTTTTTGTCTGCCGGAAGTGTAGACATTTTAACAGCCAGTTCTTTCAGCTTTTCAAGATCATATTTTGTATCAACAGGTTCCTGAACTGCTCCTCTTTTACCAATAGGATAATTCGTCCAGTCATCTGCCATGAAAACATCCATTACGTTCTTTTCAATTTCTTTGGATGCATCAAAGTCTTTATCTAAAAGTGCTTTGAATTCTGTTTCCATTTTAGCGATCACATCGTTGGATGTTACGTTGTCTTTCAGTAATTTATCTTTATAAATTTCTCTCGGATTCGGGTGCTTGGAAATTGTTTTATATAAATTAGGCTGTGTAAATCTCGGCTCATCCCCTTCGTTATGACCATATTTTCTGTATCCTAACAAATCGATATACACATCTTTTCCAAACTTCGCTCTGAAATCAGCCGCAAAATGGATCGCATGAACCACCGCTTCTGCATCATCTGCATTGACGTGCATTACAGGAGATTCTGTAACTTTAGCAACGTCTGTACAATAGGTAGAAGATCTCGCATCCATGTAATTTGTTGTAAACGAAACCTGGTTGTTTACTACGATATGAACCGTACCTCCTGTTTTATAACCGTCTAGAGTCATCATCTGCGCAACTTCGTAAGCAATACCTTGCCCCGCAATCGCTCCGTCACCATGAATAATGATCGGTAAAACTTTAGAATAATCTTTGTATTTATCGTCCACTTTTGCACGGCAGATTCCTTCTACAAGGGCTGCAACGGTTTCAAGGTGAGATGGATTCGGTGTTAGATTAATAGAAACTTCTTCTCCTGAAGCTGTTTTGATTTTTTTGGATGAACCTAAGTGGTATTTTACGTCTCCTGAGAATACATCTTCTTCAAATTCTTTTCCTTCAAATTCTGAGAAAATCTGCTTGTAAGATTTACCGAAAATATTGGTTAAAACATTTAATCTTCCTCTGTGCGCCATACCCAATACAAATTCTTCAATACCTAAATCGGCGCCTTTTTCTATTACAGAATCTAAAGCCGGAATTAAAGCCTCTGCTCCTTCTAGAGAGAAACGCTTTTGCCCTAAAAATTTAGTGCCCAAGAAACTTTCAAAAACAACAGCCTCATTTAATTTCTTTAGAACTCTTTTCTTTTCATCTAAAGATAATTTAGGTGCATTGTGCTCGGTTTCCATTTTTTGTTCGAGCCATGATAGCACCTCTGGTGTACGTAGATATTTATACTCCACACCAATTGGACCGCAGTAGGTTTGCTCTAAAAAGGCAACAATATCTTTTAATTTGGCTGGACCAATACCTAACTCTACGCTCGAGTTAAAAACAGTTTCCAAGTCGTTCTCTGCCAAACCAAAATTCTCTATAGCTAAGGTTGGTAAGTGCTTACGTCTTTCTCTTACTGGATTGGTTTTTGTAAATAAATGCCCTCTTTGACGATAGCCGTTAATTAAGTTTAATACGTTAATTTCTTTTAAAAAGTGCTCTGGTGCTTCGCTGGCAATATTTCCGGCATCTGCGCCACGTCCAAAATCAAAGCCTTCAAAAAATTTTTGCCAGCCAAAATCTACTGAATTAGGATCTTGCTGATAGCTTTGATATAATGCTTCTACATACTCGGCATTTGTGCCATTGAGATAAGACAAACTATCCATTTATTTTTTTATATTCTGTTACTACAAGTAATGCAAAATTAGAATTTTACCTTTACAAAAGACAAGAAACTTAACATTTATTCAATATGTAAGAAAACTTATACTTTCAGGTCTTAATTATGAGTCTGCAAGTAAAGAAAAAGTACGTTTAGGTACAAGGTTTTTGAGTTGTTTTTCAAAGTCAAAATTCCCATTCAGTTTCGCATCATTTCCTACTCCCGCAATGCTAGCCCAATTGCCCCAATTACTGGCCGGACAATAATCAACCAGCACTTCTTCAAAGTACCAAGCTCCCAATATCCATAGCACATTTAGTTCATGAATGAGGTAAGTGGCTACAAGTTGCCTACCTTGGTTGCTGATAAAGCCTGTATTTTTAAGCTCCTGCATATATTCGTTTACCAAAGGCTGATCTGTTTTACCTTCTTTCCAATTCTGCAATGCCACGCTATCGTTAACCTGCACCGGCGTAATCACTTCTTCCTTGCCAAAACCTCCTGTTCTAAAAAAAGCATTTCCATACTTTTTGAACATAAAGCGGTAATAATCTCTCCACAGTAGGCCCAATACAATTTGACTATAGAAAGGTTTTGATCCGTGAATACGTTCTGCCTCTTTAATTTTCCAGTAAACTTCTCTTGGCGATAAGCAACCTAAAGAAAGCCAAGGCGAAAGCATAGAGATTACATCTACTTTTTTTGCCATGGCAGCGGTTAGCTCTAAATTTTCGCTGGTATGTAAATAGTTATAAAGATGAGTTAATCCTTCTTGCTCCCCACCTTTAAGATCATTTCCTTTTGTAAGCAGAGAAAAATCTGCCTGCGGCAAAAGATCTTCTACGTGCGGAATAATACCCCAGTCGGCCACGTCAACAAAATCGATATTTTGAGGAGTAAGAAAACAGGGTTTCACAACGGCATCGCGTTCTGTTTTCTTCTTGAACTGCGTAAATACATCAGGAATATCTTTAACGGGAAATGGGAGGTCTTCTTTATTGTAAAGCGTATGGCCTATAAAGTGCTTCAAGTTGAGCTTTTGCTTCCACAAAAGATCTTCTACCTTGGAACTCAGAAGGGTTTCTTCGCTGGCAACTTCACGGTGGTGATACACTTCGGTAATGTCATATTTCAAAGCTAACTCAGGCAGCAACTCTTCAGGCTGCCCCATAAGCACTAAAATATTACCGTTTAGCTTGTTAAAGGAATCTCTTAAGGAAGTAACGCTTTCTATGAGGAATTTGGTTCTCAGCAGTCCTGTTTTATTGGTATAAAAGGCTGTTTTTTCAAAGTGACGCGGATCAAAAAAATAAACGGGTAAAATCTCATCCGACTTCGCGATTGCTTCTGTTAACATCTCGTTATCATGCAAACGAAGGTCGTTTCTAAACCAAACCAAAATCCTTTTGCCCATATCCTTAAGCTATTGAAATAATAGCTTGCAATTTGCTAAAAATTAGCGCAAAAACTGGATTTACAGCACCATTTTTACACAGTATTAACATTACGTTAATCATATTGTTTGGCTTAACCGAGAATAGGGATAAACTGTACTAAATCAGCTTATTTATTTTTAACCAATTCGTAAGCCTTTCAAACCAGTTATCGGGTAAATTTTTATTTCCTAAACCAAATCCATGACCTCCGGTAGCATAGATATGCATTTCTGAAGAAACACCTTTTTTAGTTAATGCTTCATTATAGGCGATGCTATTTTTTACGGGCACCGTAGCATCATTGTTGGCATGCACCAAAAACGCAGGTGGTGTTTGCTCTGTAACCTGTAACTCGGCAGAAAAGTATCGTTTTTGCTCTAAAGCAGGTTCATCGCCCAGTAAATTATTCAGTGATCCTGCATGTGTAGGTAATACAAAGCTAACCAAAGGATAAATCAGTATCGTAAAATCCGGTCTTAAGCTAATATTGCCACTATTCTCAATTTTAGCATCGCGATAATGAACACTAAGATTGGCGGCAAGATGGCCTCCGGCAGAAAAGCCCATTACCCCTATCTTTTCGGGATTAACTCCCCAAACTGCTGCGTTTTTTCTGACCAAGTACATTGCTTGCAAAGCATCTTGTAGAGGTCCGGCAGTTTTATCTTGCATGATAGTGCTATTGGGTAAACGGTATTTTAATACAAACGCCGTTATGCCCACTTCGTTCAGTTTCTTGGCAATCGCATACCCTTCTTTTTCTATAGCTAAAAAGCTATATCCTCCGCCGGGGCAAATAATCACGGCTGTGCCATTAGCCTTAGCCGGCTGATAAACTACCAGCTCGGGCTTACTTACTTTACTTATTTTCAGTACTCCATTATTATCGGTAAGGGTTTCTTCCGTATAATCGGCAGGAATAGGTTTTGCTCCTGGTACCGCAGCACCATACAAGGGCAGCCTTTGTTGTGCTTTTACGCATATCGCAGCTGAAAATAAAATCAATAGTGCAATTTTTTTCATGGCATATTACCGTTAAAATTCCATTAAGTATGCTTTGAGAAATTCATTTATTTCGCCGTTAAGTACGGCATCTGGATTAGAAGTCTGGTAATTGGTTCTATGGTCTTTTACTCTTCTGTCATCAAGAACATAGCTTCTGATCTGCGAACCCCATTCTATTTTTTTCTTGCTGCCTTCTATGGCCGCAGTAGCTTCCATACGTTTTCGCATCTCTATTTCGTACAATTGAGATTTTAATAAGCGTATAGCATTTTCTTTATTCTGTAATTGCGATCTGGACTCCTGATTTTTAATAATAATACCCGAAGGTTTGTGGTATAAACGTACCGCTGTTTCTACCTTGTTTACATTTTGTCCGCCTGCACCACCTGATCTAAATGTTTCAAACTCGATATCTGAAGGATTTACTTCTATTTCTATGGTATCATCAACTAAAGGATAAACATAAACTGAAGCAAAAGAAGTATGTCGACGGGCATTTGAATCAAAAGGCGAGATGCGAACCAAACGATGCACGCCGTTTTCGCCCTTTAAATAGCCATAAGCAAACTCTCCGCTAATTTCTAAAGTAACCGTTTTAACACCAGCTACGTCTCCTTCTTGGTAATCTTGCTCTGAAACTTTATAACCATTCTTTTCTGCCCACATGATGTACATACGCATGAGCATACTTGCCCAATCGCAACTTTCTGTACCACCAGCTCCTGCAGTAATCTGTAAAACAGCATTTAACTGATCTTCTTTGCTATTCAACATATTTTTGAGCTCAAGCTCTTCAATAACAGTTAAGGCAACTTTATACTGTTCTTCTACTTCTTCCTCAGAAGCATCTCCGCTTTGCATAAAATCATATAAAACAGCGGCATCTTCCAAAGCATTATTTGCTTCGGTGTACCCTGTAGTCCATTTTTTCTTAACTGCAATTTCGGCTAATATTTGCTCGGCACGCTTGGGATTATCCCAAAAATTGGGATCAAGTGTTATTTTTTCTTCTTCGCTGATTTGATAAAGTAACTCATCAACGTCAAAGATGCCTCCTCAGAGAAGCCAGTCTATCTCTTAAATCTTGTAACTGTTCTTTAGTCATAGCCACAAATATAAGTCAATATGACAATTAGTTGCGCATTTAGTTTAAATGCTCCCCAATACTGCCTCTTTAGGTAATTATACGGCTTAAAGTAAGCTCACTTTTAATCTTGTCGTAGTAAAGACCTTTACCTTGTTTCTTTTCTTACACGAAACCATTAATATGGTTCCGATCAGTAATGTAAATAATATGATTTAGAATATCATGACCTATTACGAACTCTATTGGGGTTAACACCATAATAAGATTTATAAGCTGTTGAGAAATGTGTAGCATATTTAAATCCTATTTTAGCGGCTATCTCTGTTAGGCTATAATCAGAGTTTTGCAACATTTCTTTGGCTCGGTTCATTCTCAGTTTAAAAAAATAGCTGATTACAGATGTACCGTAAATCTGTTTAAAATGTACTTTCAAATATGTTGGGTTACTGTTTATACATTGAGCCAATTCTTTTAAAGTAAAAGGGTGCGCAAGATTATTTTCTAACAGTAATCTAACTTCTTCCATTTTTTCTTCTATGTTACCTTGTTTGGGCAATTGTATGTTTAGCTTAAGCTGGGTTTCATTAAAAAGATGGTAAACAAATTCCTCGCTCTTTAGATAAAGCAGCTTCTCTTTAAAACAAGTATTGCTCTGGTAATAGTTAATAAAATCTGTCAAGATAAATTTAGTCTGCCTAGAAAGCTGCTTAATTAAGCCATTAAAAGAAAATTGCCGTTCAAGATCTTGATTTAACCGAAAAATTTCCCTGTACAGCTTAATTACAAGTACAGATACATTTTCATGGTATGTTTTAATCTGCATTTCAGAAGGTTTTCCTGCACAATATGCTTCTAGAAAATTGAGTCTTTCTTCTCTTTCATTATCATTAAAAAACAACGAGATGCGGCTTACGGTCAAATTAACAATAAAATAACATTCTTTTTTGGTTACCTGAAGCTTATCAATCTGACCACCCGCATGCAATACTTCAAAATTCAGCAAGCGAGAGGGGCCTTTATAATTAATTCTATCTTGTTTTATACTGCTTTTAGCTAAATCTGTATCCATCCTCATTTCTTGCCTATCAAAAAAGACCGATTACGTAATTTTTTCGTCCGACTGCGTTACCAGCACTATGGATAAATGCTATACTTTTGTCGCAAATCTAGTCTTATTTTTATTTAATCTAAACAAAAATAACATCATGTTTAAAAAGTTACTGTTTATATTTTCTTTTATGTGCGCTTTAAATGTATCTGCGCAACAGCATTCCAATGTTGAGGGAGTAGTTAGGGATTTTGATGGAAAGCCTGTACCCGGAGCAACGGTTAATTTAGCACGTCACAATATGGCCACCTCAACCAATGCCAATGGTGAGTTTAGTTTAAGTGGGGTAATTTATGGCCGCCAAACGCTTATTGTATCAAGTATCGGTTTCATAACCGAACAGGTTGTAATTAATGTTAATGCCAACACCAGAAAGGTATTTGTAAATCTTCGGCCTAAAGAATCAGACCTTAACTCGGTAGAAGTTTTTGGACAAAGAAACGCTCAACCCAAGGGGCTGGAATCTATTACTCGTTTACCCTTAAAACCTTCGGATCAGATACAAAGTATCTCTGTAATCTCTAATAAAGTAATTGAAGAACAGGGAGCCTTAACACTTACAGATGCTGTACGAAATATTCCGGGCGTTACGCTATTTGGCAGTTACGGTGGAGTGAAAGAATCGATGTCAACTCGTGGTTTTCGCGGTGTTCCCGTACTTAAGAATGGAGTACGTATGGATTCTCAATTCCAAACGGCTTCGGGTGTGGTAGATATGCAGGGTGTAGAATCTATACAGATGATCAAAGGTTCTGCTGCAATTACACAGGGCGTAATTACGGATTTAGGTAATGCTGGTGGTGTAATCAACGTAGTTACCAAAACTCCTGATTTTATTAATGCAGGACAGGTAGGGATACGTGCCGGAAGCTGGGGACAATTTCGCCCTACTTTTGACATACAGTCTAATCTTAATACCGATAATACGGTTGCCATTCGTTTAAATGGGGCTTATGAGCGTAGCGATAGTTACCGTGTAGGTGTAAGTAGCAACCGTAAATATTTTAATCCTTCATTAGCTTGGAGAGCTTCTGAAAAAACATTGATTACCATTGAAGGTGATTATTTCAATGAAGATCGCACACCGATTACTTCAGCCGTAAACCTTAACCCGTCGCAAGGAGTTAACGCCCTCTATGTATTGCCTAATGATAAATTCCTAGGTTTCAGCTCTGACAATGTTAACACTAAAATGAGCAGCTTTATGGCAAGGGTAGATCATCAGCTAGACAATAACTTTAAATTGCGTGCTGCTTATGCTACTTCTAATTACATGGTAGATAATCTTTCTACTTCTGTTTCTCTTTTGAGCAAATATACCGATTATAATATGTTTTCAAGGTCAATGTCGAGAAGTGCAAGAAAAGATAAGAACACCACTTTACAATTAGACCTAATTGGCCAGCAGTTATATACTGGGCAAATCAAACATACCTTACAAACAGGTATAGATTATCGTATTACAGATGCCAGTACCACCAGTTATACAGGTACTTTAAAAGCGCTTGCTAACGGTGTAAATTTAGCCAATACAACAGTTATCGATACCATTAATGTATCTGGAAATTATACCAATAATTTAAAATCTGTGGTATATAAAGACAAATCGGATATTTTAAGAACGGGTAAAAATATAGGTTTTGTGGCTCAAAATCCGGTAGCGGCCAATTATAACACTTTTGGGGCTATGTTTCAGGATGTAATAGAGTTCAACAAATATCTTAAAGCTGTTATAGGTTTAAGGTATTCGCAGATTATTACACCTGATTATACTTCAAATGGGCAAAAAACAGGTTCTGCATGGAACCCAAGTGCAGGAGTGATTGTCACGCCTAAAGAAAACTTTAATGTTTTTGCTTCTTACACCAATTCAACCAGCTTACGTTCTGAAGCTAACTTAATGAACAATGGCGAAAAAATCGGTCCTTCTACTACACAACAGTTTGAAGGTGGCATCAAATCAGATTGGCTAAATAACCGTTTAAGGTTTAATCTTACTTATTTCCATATCTATACTTCAAACTTATCTAATACTGAATACGTACCGGGAACTAATCAAACTACCGGTTATTATTTCAAGGCGGGTGACCTTGTACGTGATGGTATAGAAGCAGAATTGAACGGACGTGTATTGGAAAATTTAACGGTAATGTTGGGCTATGCTTATTTGGATGCTCGTTACAAAAATTCGCCTTCATATGTAAACGGATCAGCTCCGATGAACGCACCAAAACATACAGGTAATGCATGGGTACAATATGTATTCAATGAAGGCAGCTTAAAAAACCTGAGCTTAAGTGCTGGTTTCTATTATGTAGGCAAACGCCCGGTAAATGAATATAGTTTAACACCAGACGGGCATGGCAATTATGGAGGTACAGCGCCATTTGATATGCCTGCTTATTCTACCTTAAATGCACAATTAGGTTATAAAATAAATCGCTTTGATATTAAGTTGTTCTTAAACAATTTAACCGATGAGGTAGGACTTAATTCTTATTTCAGAGGAGGGTACATCAATCAGATAGACCCAAGAAACTATGCGGCAACGCTTTCGTATAGGTTTTAGTTAATGTGTTAATGGGAGAAGACTGCCCTAATGGTAACCCTTACTGGTTACTGTTATAAGGGCAGTCTTTCTTTTTTAAAAAATATCTTTCAGCTTGTCCATCAAGCCTCCACCCTGCTGCTCGCCAGAATTATCATCTTTTTTGCCGAACATGCCTAATACATCGTTCATATCAAATTTTCCATCCGCTCCTCCAGCTATTTTACCCAACATATCCTGAAAATTAAAGCCTCCATCATTTGAATTGGCAGAACCACTAAAAAGTTTCGATACAATCATGGGGATTAATGAAGCACCAATATTCTTTGCTGTATCGCTGTTAATACCTAAAGCACCTAACTTATCCGTAAAATTTGATGTGGCATTTTGTACTACTGAACTTGCCCCTCCTTGGCTAAACGATTGTATCATTTCTGTAATATTACCTCCGCTTAATTGACTTTGCAAACTATCGATAATTGAACCCGAAGCCGCTTTGATTACTTCTTCGCTCTTCTCATCAGGTACGGCGTTGTTGTTAACTACCAGTTCCTGAGCATTATCTCTAACCAATTGTTCAAGATTTTCAAACATAAATTTAATTAATTTTAAAAATTAAAGCCTTATTTTAATTATACCAAACAATAAACCATTAGTAGTTTATAATTGTTTGTAATAGGGTAAATTGTATTTTTGTTTAAAGCAATCCAAAGTCTTATGCTACCTAAAGTTAACTTTACCGAAACACAAGCCTATAGATATCTGACCAGCCATTTTTTGACTTTAACCCATGGCCATACCATAAAAAGTCTTTTTGAAAATGACCCAGACAGGTTCGATAAATTTTCAATAACATTTGAAGATATTTTATTTGACTGGTCGAAAAATTTAGTCGATGGTGAAACCATAGCCCTTCTTGTACAACTTGCTCGCGAGTGCAAATTAGATGAAGCCATAAAAGCTATGTATAAGGGGGAGAAGATTAATGAGACGGAAAACAGGCCCGTATTGCACATCGCTTTAAGGAACAAGTCAAATACACCAATTTATGTTGATGGTAAAGATGTAATGCCCGAAGTAAATGCGGTATTGGCAAAAATGGAAAAATTTTGTCACGCAATCATTTCAGGTATATGGAAAGGTTATAGCGGTAAAGCGATTACCGATGTGGTAAACATTGGTATAGGCGGATCTGACCTTGGCCCTGTAATGGTTACAGAAGCTTTGAAGCATTATAAAAATCATTTAAACCTACACTTTGTTTCTAACGTAGATGGCACCCAACTTGTTGAAACTTTAAAAACGCTAAATCCTGAAACGACTTTATTTCTGGTAGCAAGTAAAACTTTTACCACACAAGAAACCATGACCAATGCACATAGTGCACGCGATTGGTTCTTAGCAAGCGGAGCAAAAGAAGAAGACATTGCCAAACATTTTGCCGCATTGAGTACCAACGAAAAAGCCGTTGCAGCTTTTGGGATTGATACAGAGAACATGTTTGAGTTTTGGGATTGGGTTGGCGGACGCTACTCCCTATGGAGCGCAATTGGTCTATCTATTGCCTTGAGCATTGGTTTTGACCATTTTAAACAATTATTGGCAGGCGCCCACGCCACAGATCAACATTTTAAAACAGCTCCTTTTGAAGAAAATATTCCAGTTTTGATGGCACTTTGTGGCATATGGTATATCAATTTCTTTAATGCCGAAACACATGCCATATTACCTTACGACCAATACTTACATCGTTTTGCTGCATATTTTCAACAGGGGGATATGGAAAGCAATGGCAAACATGTTGATCGTAACGGCGAGATAGTTTATTACGAAACTGGCCCGGTTATATGGGGAGAACCCGGCACAAATGGCCAACACGCTTTTTATCAGCTCATTCATCAAGGCACCCGAATCATTCCTTGCGACTTTATAGCACCAGCACAAACTTTAAATCCTTTAGGCGAGCATCATCGCATTCTATTGTCTAACTTTTTTGCCCAAACCGAGGCTTTAATGAATGGCAAAAGTGAAAAGGAAGTACGTAAAGAGCTTAAAAAGGACGGGCATACTGATGAAGAAATTGAGCGCTTGGTTCCTTTTAAAGTTTTTGAAGGAAACCGACCAACCAATTCTATCTTATTGAAAAAAATTACACCTTATAGCTTAGGTAGCCTGATTGCGTTATACGAGCATAAAATATTTGTACAAGGTATTATTTGGAACATTTTTAGTTTTGATCAATGGGGAGTTGAGTTGGGTAAACAACTGGCACAAAAGATACAACCTGAACTTTTGGATAATCAGGAAGTAACATCTCATGACAGCTCTACCAATGGACTGATTAATCGCTACAAAGACTGGAGAAAAGTATAATATATTTAACCGTTTATGGATTTTATGTTAAAACATCATCTTGTTGAAACAAAAAGCATAACAGGAACGTATTATAATTAAAAGATTTTATGATGAAATCGCTCAAATTTCTATGTGTTACCATCATAAGCATTTTTATTGCAGGTAATACTATTGCACAAAAGCCCGATGAGGCCGAAATAAGCAGGATAGTTGAATCCAAAAAATTCATTTTTGTAGCTGATAACGCTACACCTACCAACTCAGCAGAACTTAACCGTGTAATGAACAGCATGAGTGGTGGAATAACCGCAGGTTCTATTAACTTAAACGGACAGGGTTACGATCTTAAAATTACCCCAGATAGCCTAACTGCTTACTTGCCTTATTACGGACGTTCTTACAGTGCACCTATAGGACAAAATGAAGGTGGTGTAAAGTTCAAATCCAAAAAATTTAAGTATAAAAGTAAAAAGAACAAGAAAGGTTCATGGGATATTGAGCTCAATACCAACGACATCAATGAGAATTACCGCATGAGCTTAAACATTGGTAAAACGGGCTATGCTTCTTTATCTTTAAGTAGCAACAACAAGCAAAACATTACTTATAACGGTTATATCACAGAAATAACCGAAAAACATTAGACGTTTTTAATTGGTTATTTTAATTTGGTAAAGCCAAGGCCACTTTTTACCAGTTACATATAACGTTTGTGTAGCTGGATCATAAGCGATACCGTTAAGCACATTGTTGTTTTTGTCATCTTCTGTTTTAAAGTAATTTTTAGGTACAAGATCTTTTAAGTCCAAGTAGGCTTCTACAACGCCTGTTAACGGATCAATCACTATAATTTTAGTACTGGTATAGACATTGGCATAAATTTTACCATTGATGTATTCCAGTTCATTAAGCTCATTAACAGGCCCTGCGTTGTTATAAACTTCTATATAACCTTGTTCCTTATAATTTTGCGCATCCAACCGCCATATCTTATTTGAACCATCGCTTTTAAGTAGGTTCTTGCCATCAAAAGTAAGTCCCCAACCTTCTTTACTCGCTTGGTAAGGAAATGTGCCTTTTTGTTTTAAGCTTTCGGCATCATAAATCAGACCTGTATTTTCCTGCCAAGTCAGCACAATAATTTCATTACCAATTTTAGCAGAACCCTCTCCAAAATAACGATTATCGAGATTGGTTTCTTTGATCGCTTTTCCGGTTTGTATGTTTACATATTTAAGTTTGGAAGAACCTTTTCTACCCGTACTTTCTATCAGATAACTTTTATCAAAACTTAACCCTTGCGTATAATCATCTGTATTATGGGGAAATTTATTTAGAACTTTATAGCTCAGTTTTTTAGGTTCTATGGCAGATGTAATTACCACATTGGTAGCAATGGTATCTCTCATATTTTTTGCTTTAACAATAGCATTGATCAACCTGAAGCCTAATTTCATCTGATGGGTTTTTATAATTAACGTATCAGAGCCTGATAGGGTTTCACGGTATAAATTGCCATCCACAAAATAACTTATGGTATCTACAGTCAGATTTTGGGGTAAATCTAATTTTACTTTGATATCTGTCCCTGATTTAATGTTCTCTCCCTGATAAGGCGAACTAAAACCTATATATCTAGAAGTACCTGCATTACACGCACAGACTAGGAATAAACCTAAGAAAAAACATAATCTGATTAAATTAGTACGGCCAAAATGCATCTTCAATATGATTTATGGTTGCTTTACCCAACTGATCAAATACCACCGAAATAATATCGAACCGAATTTCGCCATTGTGCTCCATAATTTCTACATAAGCCTGAGCTGCATTTTCTAACAGCTTTTCTTTCGTCTTTGTCACAAAATCTTCAGGCAGGCCAAAATCTAGGTTTGTACGGGTTTTAACTTCTATAAAAACAATGGTTCTGTTAATATAAGCAATAATATCTATTTCAGCTTTCTCAGAAGTCCAGTTGGTATCTAATATTTCATAACCTTTTTGCAGTAAGAATTCTGTGGCAAGTTGCTCTCCTTTTTTCCCTGTTTGGTTATGAACGGCCATATTATTTTACAATTACAGATCCCAAGAAACGTGAAATATCTCGTTCTACATTCTTAATGTAAGCATATCTCGTCATCAGTATTTCTTGGTTTGCCGGGTCTGTTTCTTCTTTAATTTCTTTTAACAGCTCTAATAGCATTCTATCTACTTTTCGTTTTTTAAGATGATACAAACCTCCTAAAACTGTACTTTTTAAATGGTCACTTTCGCTGCGCACCAAGATCTGATGGCGGTTATACCAATTATCGCTTAGAGTGTAGGGAGAAGTAGATAAAGTAATAGCCAAATCAGCAATCTCACGATCATTGGTTTTCAGGAATTGATTTGCTGTAGGTAAGCTTCCGCCCTCTATTTCTGTTTTATAATGCGTTATGATTTTATTACACGTAGCATCCTCAAAACTTACATCGCTTAAATTCTGAATAATGAAAGAACCCACGTACATATTGTCTATGCCATCCCAGCTTACCAATTCATGTCCATAAGCCAGTAACAGGCGTACAATTTCTTGTTCCTGTATAACATCTGATGCAACCTGAGCAACTTCTTTAATCTCATCATCTGCAAAAAGGTCATCAGGTGGCAAATCTGAATGAGCAGGAGCTTTAGGTGCATGTGCTTTCTTTTGCTTAGCTGCCTTGATGGTATTCAGCTCACTCAATAAGATGCGCTCTTCTATAGCCAATAAGTGACTGCACTCACGTATAAAAACCGAAGCTTTAATATTATCGGGTATTTTTGCAATGCTCTCTACAATATCCCTGATAATTTCTGCACGCTTTATCGGATCGTTCCCTGCTTCAGCTAAGAGGATATTGGCCTTGTATAAAATAAAATCCTGACGGTTATTTTCTATATACTGCTTAAACTCAGAAGCCCCAACATGGTGCATATACGAGTCGGGATCATGTCCATCAGGAAAAGAAACTACTTTTACATTGAGCCCTTCTTCAAGAATCATGTCAAGGCCACGCAAAGAAGCTTTTATTCCTGCTGCATCTCCGTCATATAAGATTGTGACATTCTGGGTGAAACGGCTGATTAATCTAATCTGCTCTGTGGTAAGAGATGTTCCAGATGAGGCTACAACGTTTTCTACACCTGCTTGATGAACAGAGAGCACATCTGCATAACCTTCTACCAGATAGCAATTATCTAAATCTCTGGTTGCTTTTTTTGCATGGTATAAACCATAAAGCACATTAGATTTATGGTAAATATCGCTTTCGGGCGAGTTTACATATTTAGGAACATTCTTATCTGTTTTTAAAGTACGACCTCCAAAGCCAATAATCCTACCCGTAAAATTATGAATAGGAAACATTACACGACCTCTAAACCTGTCGTATAATTTACCCTTATCATTTCTTATGGACAATCCTGTTTTTTCAAGAAATGTTTCGGCATGTTGTTGGTTGATAGCTTCCTGTGTAAGTGCATCCCATACATCGGGCGAATAGCCTAAGTTGAACTTACGGATAATGTCTTCCCTAAAACCTCTTTCTTTAAAATAGCTCAGGCCAATCGCTCTCCCATCTTCACTTTCCCAAAGTTGTTTCTCAAAATAATTTGCAGCAAACTGCGATACCACATAAAGGCTTTCTCTTGCATTCTGCGCCTCTATGTTTTCTTTGGTCTCAACTGTTTCTTCTACTTCTATATTGTATTTATTGGCCAGGTATTTCAAGGCCTCAGGATATGAATATTTTTCATGATCCATTATAAAGCGTACCGAGTCGCCACCCTTACCGCAGCCAAAACACTTATAAATACCTTTGCTTACAGAAACGTGGAATGAAGGTGTTTTCTCGCCGTGAAAAGGGCAATTCCCGATTAAACTGGTTCCTCTCTTTTTTAAATGCACAAAATCGCCAACCACCTCTTCTATGCGGGCGGTTTCCATTATCTTATCTATCGTTTCGCGATTAATCATCTGTTTACAAAGATAACATAGAAAATAAAAGAAGCTAACAGGAATGCTACTCCTTTTTATAAGGTTTGTTCTAAGATAAAGGGCAGCATGGTTTCTGCAACCAAAGCATTACCCTTTGCGTTGAGGTGCACACCATCGGTTGTTAATATGCCTTCGTTCTTCAACTCAGGATTGTATCTGTGCTCAAAATCTAAAAAGGCATTTCTCAAATCGCACAACAACAACTGGTTTTGCTTTGCAAGATTACGTACCGCATCAGCATATTGTTCTAATTCTTCATTTACGTATGATACTTCTTTTATATTCTCGCCTATAAGCGTGGGTGTACATAAAATCATTTTACTGCCAGCCCGTTGTATCTTGTCTATAATGGCCTCATAAAATTTAATAAACTTATAATAATCTGTACCCGTACCCGAACTTTGCTTGTGCCATACATCATTGATACCGATATAAATCAAAACTAAATCTGGTTTTTTGGCAAGGACATCGGTTTCGAGGCGTAAAAACAAATCGTAAATCTTATTGCCATTTACCCCTGCACCAATCAGTTCAATTGTATGAGAATCAAGCTTGTTTTTAAGAAGGGTAATGTACCCCATCTTACTTATGCCCTGCTGGGTAATGGAATCGCCAAAGAAAACTATACGCATTTTAAATATGAATCATCAAAACCTCAACTAAGGTAACGAACTTAGTTTTTTATTAAGATTGGTAATAATATTTTTATCTTTAACTACAATTTAAGCTTTACCCATGAAATTGCCATTTAAATCATTCTTTGCTTTAGTGTTTATCTTATCTTTTTCATTGCCAATTCTGGCCCAGAAAAAGGTTGTTTTCATTACTAAAGCTTATCTGAAAAATCATGAAATTATAAAAGGCAAGCTTTCTAATGTGAATGATACAGCTATTTTTATTACAGATAGGCAAGGGCAGATCAAACAGGCTTTGTTCAAAAATCTAGTAAAAATCAAGGTATTGAAACATCATAATGATTTAGGTTATGGTTTAATAACCGGTGCTTTAGCCGTAGGAGCTGTAGGTTTAGCCCAAACAGTAGATGATGGCGGCAAAGCCACACTAATAGGTGTTGGTGGTACCATAGCCATAGTAGGTTTAAGCGCTGCCTTGCACAGTGTATTTCATCCTGCTGCTTTTAAAGTAGAGAATAAAAAAGAGGCCATAACTTTTGCCAATACAGGAAATAAGCTTAGTCCTTACATAAACAAATAAAAGCTAAGAAACTCTTAAACTTCCGATTTTAAAATACCGTTATGCCGGATTGATTTTACTGCGTAGTTTTCTGCTTCGCTCCAAGTGAGCATCTCATAAAAAACCCTAAAACGAGTTCAGGGTGACGTTTATAAAAATTTCAAGCAGGTTCGCCCTATTTCATATTATTTCTTTAGTTGAAAATCAAGATCCTGAAAATCAAAGCTGAAATCGGTTAAAGGTGAAATAGCCGCAATTTTAAAACCACTTGGCTTACCTTCGTTATTCAAGGTAAAGTTCACAAAAGCATCTGCATCTAAGCTTCTGTCGTACCACTTAACAATAAACGTATTGCCTTTGTAATAAGTCATATCTCCTCTTAGCTTAGGTGAATTTTTAGCCTGAAAATGCATCTTACCATTTAGGTTGGTAATCATCACATCGCCAAACCAACTATCTGCATAAGTTCCTAAGTAACCGGTAAAATCTGTTTTGGTTCCGCTTTTCTGGGTTGCCGCAATATCTGCCCAGATTTTATCTGTAATTTCCTTGGCTTCTTTTTCGTTTCTCAATCGGTTATCATTATAGGCTTTTATACGGTCTATTCCCTTAATGCCTAAATAGCCATCGCGTATTGAACTGGTAATAGCATTAAATGCAGCTCCTGATTGTTGATTGGTCAACACAATAATCCCTAATTTCAGTTCAGGGATAATCGTTACCTGTGTTACGATACCCGATAATCCACCCGTATGGGTTGCTTGGAATTTCCCGTTATATGAACTTAAGAACCAACCTAATCCGTAACTGCTAAAAGCAGCCGGATTACCGCCTGCTATAATGGTTTGAGGTGTCCATAGCTCACGTGCAACCGCCGGACTGAATAAGGTTTTTTCTAGATTATCCCCATATTTTCCGCCATTGATCATACAATTTACCCACTTACTCATATCAACCACGTTAGAATAAACGCCTCCTGCTGCATTGGCAATCTGGCCAAAGCTTAAACCTACAGGCAGTAACTTTCCTTCGTAAGGTGCGTGTCCGTCTATAACATTTGATTTATCTTTTAACCTATACCATGAGGCCGCAGTCTTGCTCATGTTCAATGGCTTAAATATCCTGCTTTCAAGAAATTCATCATAACTCATACCAGACACTCTGGCAATAACTTCTCCCGCCACAATGTACAGCAGATTATCATAATCATATTTAGTTCTAAAAGACGATACAGGTTTTAAATAACGTAAATTATGAATAAGCTGACTTTTGGTTACTGTTGAAGAATCAGGCCATATCATTAAATCGCCTGCACCTAAACCTAAACCACTTCTATGCGTTAGCAAATCTCTTATGGTAAATTCAGCAGTTACATAGGGATCGTGCATCTTAAATTCAGGGATAACATCGGTTACTTTAGTATCCCAAGTAACTTTCTTTTCATCAACCAGCATCCCTAAAAGTGCTGCTGTCATGGCTTTAGTGTTTGATGCTACACCAAAAAGTGTATTTTCATCTGCTTTTAGGTTGGTCTTGATTGAACGTACGCCATAACCTTTGGCATGGATCAATTTACCGTCTTTAAGTACTGCTACAGAAATTCCGGGAACATCAAAAGTCGTTAATGTTTTTTCTACAACACTATCTATCTGCTTGCTGTTCAACACCTGAGCATAAGAATTAAAGGCAAAAGCCACACCTAATGCTGTTGCTAAAAATGATTTTATAGTTTTCATTATTTTATTAAGATCTATTTATCTAATACCGGTTATGCTTCATTGGTTTTACCTCTTAAGCAGCAACCCTACCTTAGAACCTGAAAACTAAATTACAAAAGAAAAGTGAAAAGCCTATTTAGATTTAGCCAGCTTGTAATCTTTATGTACAATCAAGAAACTTGCCCGTTCTTCTTTCTTGAACGGATAATCCCAGTTACCTTGATAGGTTATTTTGGTTGGCAATTTTTCTTCTCCAAAATAACTCATCTCTATATTCATCTGCACATCAAAGTTAAAAAGCATGTTGCTGTACTTCATATCTACATAACGGCCCAGAATTTCGAAGTTACGCTTATCAAAAATGGTAACCAGTTCTTTAATCATCAATCCACCCTTGGTCCAATTGCTTAGATCGGGTTTTACCGATACTTTAAAACGATATACGGGAATGGAATCCAAATAAGTACCACTGTAAAAGGTATAATCGTAGTATTGACGCATATTGGCCGTAAAAATCTGTGTTTTACTACCTATAAACGGCACTCCTTTTATCGGACGGCCCGGATTAAAAATCAGGGTTTTCAATTTATCTTTATAGCTTTCATTGCTGCCGCCTTTACCATTGCTTTTAGGTGCATTAGGAACAAAATCTGTATTGTAAGCATTCATAAAAATGTAATCGAACATTTCTACCGTGTATAACTGATATTTACCATTTTTCTTATAAAGATTTCCCCAGTCTTCTTTAGCTAAGTATTCCATTTTATAGGGACCATCGTTATTATGCTTGATCTTGCGGTAAATACGGCCATCTACTTTGTTCTTTTTATCATAGGTATAAATCCTGTTCTCGGCAATAAAAGTGTATTTTTTCATATTGCGAAAAGCTTGATAGAAGCTGGTATCATTGATAACGGCATCTATAAACGTTTCTATATTCAAACGTTTTGCCTTGATGTTCACCACCGAGTCGAGCGTAATGGTTTTTATTGTATCGGGATTAAACCTAGGAATTTGTTGAGCGAACGCGTACTGTAAATGGAAGAATAGGATAAAGACAAAAACGATTATTTTTTTCATATGCTTACTTTATGCAAATATGGTGCCTTTAATTACCCATTTGTTTTAACGCCATATAAGCCATTAACCCGGTTGATATTTTAAAAGCATCTTCATCAACATCAAAATTTGGTGTATGTACCGAGTTTAATGTATTCTTTTCTTTATTTCCAGTTCCTAATCTATAAAAACACGCATTGGTTTCTTGCGAATAAAAAGCGAAATCTTCAGCAGCCATCCAAATATCTAAATCAATCACATTGTCCTTACCCAGATAATCTTGTGCAAATGTTTTGGCATTATCGGTTAGTTGCTCTTCATTGATCAAGAAAGGGTAACCTTTATGAATGTCAAAATCACAATGCGCCCCCATGCTTTCTGCTATGCCCTCTGCCATTTTTTTCATAATCTGGTGGGCTTCTTTGCGCCAGTCTTCATTCAGCGTTCTAAAAGTACCTTCTAACTTAACCTCGTTAGGGATAATGTTAGTGGCTCCATTGGCCGTTACTTTTCCAAATGATAACACAGACGGTAAACGAGGATCAGAACGACGGCTTACAATCTGTTGCAAGGCTACAATAATATGAGAAGTAATCAGCACCGGATCGATATTTAAATGAGGTTGTGCACCATGTCCACCTTTACCCGTAACCGTTACATATAGTTCATCTGTTGATGCCATGTAAATACCCGATCTAAAACCTACCTTACCCGTTTCAATAAAAGGCATTACATGTTGCCCCATTATACCATGTGGTTTTGGGTTTTCAAGTACTCCTTCTTTGATCATAATGCTCGCTCCGCCTGGAAGCAGCTCCTCGGCAGGTTGAAAAATCAATTTAATCGTACCTCCAAATTCTTCTTTTAGCTGATTAAGGATGTATGCTGTACCCAATAAAGAAGAAGTGTGCACGTCATGTCCGCAGGCATGCATTACGCCTTCTACTTTTGACCTATAGGGTTTATCATTGGTTTCATGAATAGGTAGTGCATCCATATCTGCCCGTAGCGCAATTACTTGATCAGATGGTTTAGCACCCTTGATCAAACCTACCACTCCTGTATTGGCCATTTCGGTAAAAGGAATACCCCAAGTTGCAAGCTTTGTTTTAACAAATTCAGACGTTTTAAACTCCTGAAAAGAAAGTTCCGGATTTGCGTGTAGATGATGCCTGTAAGCAACCACTTCTTCAAAAATGGCATGGGCTAACTGTTGTACTTTTTCTTTCATAATTTAATTATCGCTGCCGTCTAACGAAGGGGCATTTATTTTCTCCCTGAAAATAAAAAGAGTAGGATAAACACTTTTCAACTCATTAAGGAATTGTTGGGCTTCAAGACGTGTCCTGAAATCGCCCACCCGTAAAAAATAATTGGGTTCTTTATAAGTAATATAAGTATTCAGCTTAGGATATTCAGCCTTAAATTTTGTCTGTTCTCCAAATGCCTGTTTCCGGTCTGACCCGTAAAAAATCTGTACTCTATAACCCATTGATGAAACAATTGTAGGATTTGTTGGGTTAGTGGTGGTTGGTCTGGCCTTGTTCAGTTCAATTCTTTTGGCAATTAGGCTGTCTACCAAAGGATCTTTCACTACAACAACTTCGCCCTTGCTTTGGGCAAAGGTATATTGTGTGATTGAAATCAAGAGGATTACTGTAAAAGCTTTTATAGTATTGAATGCCATCATTTTTAACCCAAAAAGAAAAATATCAGATTATTTACAAAAATCAGCATAATAAAAATAGATTACAAATGATAAATACCTTGAACTCTAAATAAAAAGGCTCAAAATCATTTTGATTTTGAGCCTTTTTCAGAAAATACGATATCAATATCTATGCATTTGCTCCATGGCAGTTTTTATATTTCTTACCACTTCCGCAAGGGCAAGGCTCGTTACGACCAATGGTTGCTTCTTTTCTGATAGGTTGCATTGGTTGTGGCTCACGGGTATCGCCTACTAAATCTAAACCTGAATCATCTCCGTATTCTTGCTTAGTTGCATTTAGTTTAGGCTGTGGCTGTGTTGCTCTAGCCTCACTTAAGTTCTCTGGTTCAGCTTGTACAGGAATACCTCCTTTAAACAAGAAACTTACCACTTCTTTATTTACCGTGCTCAACATTCCCTTAAATAAGTTAAAGGCTTCCATTTTGTAAATGATCAATGGATCTTTCTGCTCATAAACGGCATTTTGCACCGATTGCTTCAATTCGTCCATTTCGCGCAAATGCTCTTTCCAACTATCGTCTATCAGCGCTAAAATAATGGTCTTCTCAAAAGCTTTGGTTACTTCTCTACCTTTATTTTCAATTGCTTTCTTCAAGCTAACCGGAACCTGTACATGACGCATACCGTCTGTAAAAGGAACGATCACTTGCTCTATCATCTCTCCTCTTTCGGCAAACACCTGACTCAATACTGGCATTGCTTGGTTAATAACCGCATCAGATTTACGGATATAAAACTGCATTACTTCTTCAAACAAACGATCGGTAAGATCATGGATTTTTCCTGAGTTAAAATCTTGCTCGCTGATGGTTGTATCAACCGAGAAATTCTTGATCACTTCAAGTTTAAAGCCTTCGTAGTTGGTACTTTCTTTATATTCGGTAACGATATCTTCAACTACATCAAAGATCATGTTGTTCATATCTACATCTAAACGATCGCCAAATAAAGCGTTACGACGTTTAGCATAGATTACGGTACGTTGCGAGTTCATTACATCATCATACTCTAACAAACGCTTACGTACACCAAAGTTGTTCTCTTCTACTTTTTTCTGTGCTCTTTCAATAGAATTGGTAATCATAGAGTGCTGAATTACTTCGCCTTCTTCGATACCCATTTTTACCATGATATTAGAAATACGTTCTGAACCGAATAAACGCATCAAGTTATCTTCTAACGATACAAAGAACTGAGACGTACCCGGATCTCCCTGACGACCTGAACGACCACGCAACTGTCTATCTACGCGACGCGACTCATGACGTTCTGTACCTATGATGGCCAAACCTCCAGCTTCTTTTACACCTGCACCTAACTTAATATCGGTACCACGACCCGCCATATTGGTAGCAATAGTTACTGTACCCGCTTGACCAGCTTCTGCAACGATATCGGCTTCTTTTTGGTGCAATTTAGCGTTTAATACATTGTGTTTAATTCCTCTCAGTTTTAACATACGGCTCAATAATTCCGATATTTCAACCGATGTGGTACCTACCAATACCGGACGACCTGCTTCTGTCAATTTTACGATTTCATCTGCAACAGCATTGTATTTTTCACGTACCGTACGGTAAACATAATCTTGGTGGTCTTTTCTCAATAAAGCTCTGTTCGTTGGAATTTCTACCACATCTAATTTATAGATAGACCAGAACTCGCCTGCTTCTGTAGTTGC
>DDEP01000006.1 GCA_002336465.1 Pedobacter sp. UBA1951 | reverse complement strand
AAACGGGTTGAATCGACTTATAAACTTTTAGAAACTTATATCAGCATTGTAGATCGTGATGCTCATACCATTATAGAGAACAAGCGAAAAGCGAATGAGTTAACCGCCAGCCAAGCCGAGTTTCCTTTAGAATGGCAATTGGACAACAGTCAGTTCAATGAAATTGAGTTCAAAGGATTTGAAGGTAAGCAAAAACCGAGTGAAGTAAGTGGCTACGACAGGTTATATTATGATAGAAATGACCCTTACACCAAGACCATTAAAGAGTACAATACTTTTAAACCATCTATAAAAATAAATAAACCTTATGCCTACATCATTCCAAAGGCATGGGATAAAGTAATTGATTTGCTTAAAACAAATGGTGTAAAATTACAGCAGTTAACTAAAGACAGCCGCATAAAAGTTGATATGTACTATATAGATGATATGAAAACGGCGTCAAAACCCTTTGAAGGGCATTACTTACATAATGATGTAAAGCTAAGTAAGCTAAAACAGGAAATCGATTTTTATGAGGGCGATTATGTCGTTTTTACTGATCAGCCTAAAAATCGCTATATCATGGAAACCTTAGAGCCTCAAGCTACCGATTCGTTTTTCAATTGGAATTTCTTTGATTCTATCTTGGGTCAGAAAGAACATTTTTCTGCTTATATTTTTGAAGACACCGCAGCAGAATTATTGAAGAATGATGCTTCTTTACGTAAGAAATTAGAAGATGAAAAGGCCAAAAATCCTGAATTTGCCAAAAGCGGAAGTGCGCAGCTCAATTTTATCTATAAAAACTCTGCCTATTATGAACCTACATTTATGCGCTACCCAATAGGCAGGTTAGAAGAACGAACTAATTTAAATTTAAAATAACCTATGGAATATCTTAATGCTGCACCTGTTGCATCAGCCATATTTGTTTTAACCATATTAACCAGCATTTACGCTTTTAATAACTATAATCTGTATGCCAAATTTGTGCTACATCCTTATTCGGTTTCAAGAGGTCAAAGAATGTACACTTATGTTACCAGCGGTTTAATCCATGCCAACTGGATGCACCTCTTTTTTAACATGTTTACCTTTTTCTTTTTTGCCTTTAGTTTGGAGGTAATGATTGGTCACTGGCAATTTGCCCTGTTATATATCGGATCCTTAATTTTAAGTGATATTCCTACCGTTATGAGGCATAAAGAAGATTTCAGGTACAACAGTTTAGGTGCATCTGGAGCAATTAGTGCGGTGTTATTCAGTTATATCTTATTTCAGCCGTTGAGCATGATCGGTGTAATGTTCATACCAATGCCAGCTATCTTATTTGGGGTGCTCTACTTGGTATATTGCATGTATATGTCGAAAAAGGCAAACGACAACATTAACCACGACGCCCATTTTTTTGGTGCGCTTACCGGGCTAATTTTCACCGTTCTTCTGGTAAAGGGTATTATTCCTCACTTTATAGATCAATTAGCCAGCATCTGGCAATAATGAAGGTTCAAAAAAACTAACAGGTTGCATGGGGTTTTTAATGATTTCAAAAAGAGTTAAGCCCCACGGTTTCCAGAAATTCTCGAGTACTTGGGCATAAGTTTTATGCTCCCATTCATCAAAAACAGGCTTATTCTGCATACCTCTTAAAGGCATTTGATCAATATATACCACTCCATTAACTGGCAGGTAATTGTATTCTGGCAATCTGTTAAATAAATAAGCCGAATAAAAGAAACGTGCTGCTATTTCTTCAAATTGCTGACCACTAAGAGGTTTATCTTGTATAGACGACAATATTTCTTGGTGGTATCTTTTATTCGTACCATTATCCTGTAAGCAGGCTATAATACCAAAATCTTTAAATTTTAAAGAAAAGATGAGTGTGTTAATTTCATCTCTAAAAGAGAAAGCCGTTTCCTTATCTTCTAAAGAAACAATCACTATAGACCAAGGTTTAAATTCTTCGAACTCTACCGAGGTACATAACCCTTGTAACATGGTGTGCAAGTTTGCAAACTTATGCATCAATCCCTGCGACATGTTCATGCCATCGCCACTCAACTGCTTTAAACGTATGGCCGCTTGCATTTCCAAATACAAAAACCCATACATTAGTTTACCTATCCAGTGAAACAGGTCTAATTCTTCCAAAGCAGAAACACCCTTATATCCCTCTGCAAAAGCTTTTTCTATTTTATTCTCAAGAGGCAATATATTTTTCAGGTAAATTTCCTCATTACACGGCACTTTTAAGCTATTGTATGATTTTACGCTTTCATCTAATAATTTGATCTGCTCGTTACCTGTTAGCTGAGCCATATCGAGCAACCATTGAGGTAACAGGTTAATCATTAAAGGTTCAGGCGTAGAATGGCCTGTCAAAAAGCATTTATCGCCTTTAAAATCAAAGAGTTTAAAAGGATTATAGAGTCCGGTATTCATAAGCCTGCAAAGCTAAGGCATTAATATAAAGCTGCCTAAGGAGTTTTATTTTTTAACTTTTATATTACTTTATGCTTAAAATCTGCTGTAGTAGCTATTTAAATAATCTACAAACTGGCTATAAATTGGTTTAGTAAATTCTACAAATAAAGTAAGTGGCGGTGGTGGAACTGCTTCCCTACGCTTGGTCAATGCCAATTGATTTCTGTCTAATGCCCTTTCATCGCCTTTATAATTTGCCCAACTATCTGTCCATACAAAAGTTCCTGACAATTTCTTTTGGGTTACCACTTTTTGGGTTTGCCAATCGGTTATGGTAACACCTAAAAGTCCGCTCGATGAGATGCTTTTTTCAAATACGCTCAACTCAGCAGTAACCGTACCATAAATAGGTTTATTATCCCTTGTGCGTCCTATCTCAACACTATCTTTTTTGAGTTTTTCTACCCTTTCTTTTAGATAGGTTTGACCTACCATAAAATCATCAAACCGCAGGTTAATTACCTGATCTGGAACTAATCTTTTAGCATTAGCTTCTTTTTCAGTATAAAAGGCCACATATTTATTGTTGCGGTAATTAGCGGTATAATTTTCTATTTGCTGCTGAAAATAATCGCTGCTTAATTTATAATAATTACTGTTTACAATTACAGGACGCAACACTACTTTTAGTACAGAGGCCCAGTAAGCATCTTCTATCTTGTTATTGATATCTTTATATCCCGGCGCCCACTGTTGCACCATTTCAAAATTCTGCAAGGCCTTTTTTGCACTTTCTCTTGTGTTTTCGCTCAACAAGTTCTGTCCTAAGGCATAGCGCACCTCTGCTGACCTTAATCGAGCCTCTTCGTACTCACGAACAAATTTTTTGGGAGCTGGCACCACCTCCAAACAAGAAGGGCAGCCATTGATTTCATCTGCCATACGGTTAATTTTGCGGTATTGCTCCATAATGGTTTCCCATCGCAAAACATTCGTTGAAATCTTAGCCTCATCAATTACTCTCAAGCCATTTTTCAAGGAAAGATCATAAGCCTTAGACAAAACGGTTAATGCCTCACTATTTTTAGGAGAGCTTTTTAACCTATCTACAGCTTTAGTAACTGCTACCTCATAATTACCTTTTTGCAATGCGTTTTTTCCTGTGGTACAACCTGCAAGAACCAACAACAAGCAAATAATATATGGTATTCTTGAATAAAATTTCATTGGTTTAGTATTTTTTACAATTTTTACAAAAGTAATCTTTTTAGTATTCGCATACCTTAATTTTTAAGACGATAAATAATGGAAATTAGTTACAAGGATTTTGAACTACAGCTTAAACATCCCTTTTCTATCTCAAAATTTACCCGCACCAGCACCCCTGTACTTTTGCTCAAGATAAATCACGAAGGCTTTACGGGTTATGGTGAGGCCAGTATGGTTCCCTATATGGGCGAAAGCTTTGAATCTGCTCATGAATTCTTAAAGAAAATTGACTGGAAGCAGTTTAAATTCCCTTTTGATTTTGCCGCAATCAACAGCTACTTAGATCATATCGCCTCTGGCAATCCTGCCATTAAAGCAGCAGTTGATATTGCCTTAAATGACCTGAATGGTAAAATGCTAAACAAATCTTGCCATGAAATTTATGGGGCAGATGTAAGTAAGATGCCTGTAACATCTTATACCATTGGCATTGATACACCCGAGGTAATCAGAGAAAAAGTAGCGGATGCAGAAGGATTCAAAGTGCTTAAAATAAAGCTAGGCCGAGATAATGATAAAGAAATCATTGAAACGATCAGAAGTGTAAGTGATTTGCCTCTTTTTATAGATGCCAACCAAGGTTGGAGCGATAAAAAACAAGCTATAGATACGATTTACTGGCTACATGACCAAGGTGCTTTGTTAATAGAGCAGCCTATGGACAAGAATAACATTGAAGGTAATGCTTGGCTTACGGAGCGCAGCCCTATCCCTATTCTGGCTGATGAAGCTTTTCAACGCGTGGCTGATATTGACGGATTAAAAGGCGCCTACCATGGCATCAATATCAAACTGATGAAAAGTACGGGGATGTATGAAGCCCATCAGATGATTTTAAAAGCCAAAAGTTATGGCATGAAAATATTAGTTGGTTGTATGAGCGAAACTTCTATTGCCACTCTTGCTGGAGCAGCTTTGGCCCCCCTTTGTAACTGGGCAGATCTAGATGGACCTTTTTTAACCGTAAACAATCCTTTTGACCGTCCTGAATTTAGCGAAGGGAAATACATACTGAACGATTTACCTGGTTTAGGTTTAACCGGAGAGAAACAAGATTTATTCGACAAATAATTGGTTCGACATCTTTTGCATTATCCTAAAAAAATCAGGATTTAATGAGGTAAGAGATTAAATAAAAAAAGCGCTTAATTAAGCGCTTTTTTTTATTTCTTTAGGTCGTTCCTGATTTGCTTTGCTAACCTGAATTTAAAATAAATAAAGGCAATGAGCATTACCGCAAAAAAAACAACAATTAAAGGACTGTTGTTCTTATAAGCCCAGTTTGCACCTACAATTGAACAGATAATAGCTATATTATAAAAAACGTTCAAAAAAATCTTCTGCTTCATACTTCTTTCTAAGGAGAGCAGGCAAAAATGATTTATCTGCATTTCACCCATGCTGCTTCAATCAATTATCCAAGCAGCCGCGCTCTATTTCAAATACTAATAAACTGGCATGTTGGGATCAAAAGCTTCTTGCCAAGCTAAAATACCGCCTTTTAAATTATATAAATTATCGAAACCATGAACCTGTTCTAATTGCATAATGGCTGCAGCACTTCTTTTGCCACTGCGGCATTGTACAATTACCGGTTTGTCTCTGTCTATCTTATCAGCCTCTATTAAAATGCCTCCCAATGGAATATTAACTCCATCTAAATTAGACATTTCGTATTCAAAGGTTTCTCTTACATCGATCAATTGAAAATCTTCTTTATTGTCAATTTTTTGTTTTAGTTCCTGAACTGTAATCTCTTTCATTGTGCATTTCTTTTTTTCAAAGATAAATAAATCCCTGTAATATCATTATCCACTTAAGCGAGCTTTACTTTTACCAAACAAACCATATTATAGGAGAAATTGGTCTAATTTTCTATTTCACTTTTTTTGTAACAACTTCATACCCTAAGCGTTTAATAATAAATAAAAAATAGATGCATAATCTTACCCGCTTTTTTTGGTTTTGCTCTGGGGCACACATCAATACCCTTGAAAAACATTCTACAGAACATAATAAGTATGTTGGCATTGGCGCAACCATCTTTTTTACCGGTCTTTTTGCGGCATTATCTGGTGGTTATGCAATGTATTTTGTATTTAAGGGCTCTGATCTAGATTGGCTCGCAGCAATATTATTTGGACTTATTTGGGGCTTAGCCATCTTTAACATGGATCGCTATATTGTATCCAGTATCAATAAAAATGCAACGACCAATAAGCAAATCTTACAGGCCACGCCGCGTATTTTACTAGCGATCATGATAGGTATTGTAATTTCGCGACCTCTTGAGCTGAAAATATTTGATAAGGAAATCAAAGAAAAATTAAAAGTAAGTTACCTAAATGGGCAACGTTCTAAAATAGACACGATAAACAAAGCTTTTGAAAATAAGTACGCCATAGAAATAGGTAAACTTAACGATGTAAAAAAACAGCGGGATTCTATGGCGGCCACCATTAAAAATGACCGTCAGAAACTTAATTTTGAAATCTTTGGAAATAAGACTTCCGAAACTTCAGGCGTAATGGGCTATGGGCCTTATGCCAAACGCAAAGAAGCTGAGCTTAAAAAGCGAGAAGAAAATCTGGATACTTTAAATGCTTCTCTAAAAAAGATGGAATCATTTATTGATGGCAGAAAGCAGTTTGATGGGTTAATGAGCGAGAAGCTATACACTTCAAAACAATTAGATAGCCTTAGTGCAATTGCAGGTTTTGCCGATAGGAATTGGGCTTTAGGTCAACTAGGCTATAAACAGGATGGTACACGAGATACGGGTACTGCCATGGCCGTAACATTTATCGGGTTGCTGTTTATCTTCTTTGAATGTTTACCCGTATTTGTAAAATTAATGAGCGGCAAAGGAACCTATGATCATGCTATACTCAATGCAGAACAGGTAGAAAACCACACTTCAGATAAAGACAGAGATTTCGACATTGAAGTAACAGACCAGACCTACTCACATCGTGTGCAAACGGGCATAGAAGAGAGAATTACAGAAATGCAATCCAAAAGATTAGATGAAGACATCTAAGTTCTTCACACCAGATTATTTTCCTAAACTCCACAATAAAACAGATAAAAAGAGTAAATAGAACCATATTCTCTCCCTATTCTACAAAATAAATCAACAAGACAAGTAACAATAGGTTCACAAAAGCTAAAAATTAAGCGGTAAATATTAATTTCAATCTATAAATTTATACCATGAAGAAATTGATTTTCACTACCGCAGTTTTAGCATTGGCATTAACCGCCAATGCCCAGCAGGAGATCAGCTATCAGGTTAGTTTTCCAAACGCTAACCATCACGAGGCGCAGGTTTCAATGCTCATACCAAATGTTCCCTTGAACCAACCCTTAAAAATCCGTTTTAGCCGCTCATCTCCGGGCAGGTACGCCACACATGAATTTGGCAAAAACATATATAATTTTAAAGCCTTTGATCAAAATGGGAAAGCGCTTAACCTCAAACAACCCGCAGGCGATATTTATGAAGTGAGCAAACCTACTTCAACCGTAAAAGTAACTTATACAGTATTTGGCAATTGGGTTGATGGTACTTACGCTGCTTTTGGCCAAGATCACGCGCACATGAATATTCCTTCAACATTTGCTTTTCCTACAGGAATGGACAAAAGGCCCCGTCTTGTTAAGTTTGATTTAAAAGACAATACCGAATGGAAAGTGGCTACCCAGCTTAAGCCAATGTCTAACGGAGCTTATTATGCTAAAGACTTTCAATTCTTTATGGATAGCCCCATAGAGATTGCCAATTATAAAACAGCTAGCTGGCAAGTGAAAAACCCTGATGGGAAAACCCAAACCGTTCATCTGGTTTCGCATGTAAATGACAGCCAAGAAGCAGTTAACAATTATGCAAAAATGCTCGAAACCATGGTAGCCGAACAGCAAGCCATTTTTGGGGAGCTTCCTAATTTTGATTATGGCAATTATTATTTTCTGCATTGCGTGCATCCAACTTATGCCGGCGATGGTATGGAACACCGCAATTCAACAGTAATTGTGCAACGTACCCCAAGTATAAAGGGATATGAAAGTAATTTATTAGGCACTTTCTCTCACGAATTTTTTCACGCATGGAACGTAGAACGTTTACGCCCTAAAACTTTAGAACCCTTTGATTTTACACAGGCTAATGTAAGTGATGAGTTATGGATTGCTGAAGGTTTTACTCAATATTATGGCAACTTAGTTCTTAAACGAGCAGGCTTTAGAAATCTGGAAAATATATTAATGGTGTTTAATGGCTTAGTTAATTCAGTGTTAAATTCGCCTGGAGCTAAAAACTTTTCGCCAGTACAATCGAGCAGATATGCGGTATTTGCAGATGCTGCAACATCTATAGATCAAACCAACAAGCAAAATATCTTTACTTCATATTATACCTATGGCGCCGCAGTTGCCTTAGCTTTAGATTTAAGATTACGCAGTGATTTTAAGTTAACTTTAGATGATTATATGCGTGCACTCTGGAAAGCCTATGGCAAAACAGAAATTGCTTATACCATTCCTGATTTAGAGAAAACGCTGGCAACCCTAACCAAAAACCCTTCTTTTGCTGCTAATTTCTTTAGAGATTACATCTATTCTACCAAAAAAGAAAATTATGAAGCATTGCTTAAAAATGCAGGATTAGTTCTGAGGAAAAGATTTGCTGGAAAAGCCTATAATGATCTGGGCCGCTTAACTGATAACAAAGGTGAAATTACTTTGCCTGCAACTTTAAACGGCTCTGCTGCTTACACCGCTGGACTTGACATTGATGATGTATTGGTTAAAGCCGATGGAACAGAAATCAAATCTGTAACTGATTTTGAAAAAATTGCAGAAAAACACAAACCTGGCGATACAATTGATATTGTTTATAAAAGACAAGGAGTAGAAAAAACAACTCGCCTTACATTCCTAGAGAATCCTATAATGGAACTGGTTACAATAGAAAGCACAGGAGCTAATTTAACTGATGCCCAAAAAACTTTCAGAGATAGCTGGTTAAATTCGCGGATAAAATAAATCATACAGATAGCACATGAAAAAAACAATTTATACCTTAGCCTTAGTATGGATAGCTTCTTTAAGTTATGCCCAACAGATCGATAAGATCATTACCAAAGATTATGTTGATCACCTAATTAAAACCCTAAGCAGCGATGATATGCAGGGCCGAGCAACTTTCTCGCCGGGCATTGATAAAGCCGCCACATTTATTGAAAAAGAATTTAAAGATATTGGCTTAAAACCTCTTGACGGAGAAAATGGTTACCGCCAAACCTTTTATAAATATCAGATTAAACCCGCCGAAGCTAAAGTTACCATTGATGGTAAAAGCATTGCTCCTGAGAATATTTTAGTAGCAGGTAACAATACTGCTGAAAACCTAACTTTTGATAAGAGCAACAGCGAAGGATGGATCAAATTAGATGAGAGTAAAGATTTTATCAGCCAATACAGAACCCTATCAAGAAGCACAAAAAATCAATTGGTTCTTGTAGATGTGAAATTTGTAGATGCTTTTAAACGTTTAAAAGGATTTGCAGGTAGAGGTGCCATTGTTGATGAAAAAGATTACAAAGCAGGTGCTGGTAGTGCCGTGGTTTTTGTTTTAGATGTAGAGAACGTTCAGAACGATTTTAAGGTAGAACTTAAAAATACCGTTACTAAAGCACCTTTATTTAATGTTGCAGGTATGATACCGGGCAAATCTAAAGCTAAGGAATTGGTAATTTTTAGCGGACATTATGACCATATGGGTATTGTTAAACCTTTAGAGGGCGATAGTATCATGAATGGTGCAGATGATGATGCTTCTGGTACATCTGCCGTAATTGCTTTAGCAAGATATTATAAAAAACTGAACAAGAATGAACGTACTTTAATCTTCGTGGCTTTCACTGCCGAAGAGATAGGTGGATTTGGAGCCCGTTATTTCTCTCAGAAACTAAACCCTGATGATGTAGTAGCAATGTTCAATATAGAGATGATTGGTAAAGACAGCAAATTTGGCAAGAATACCGCTTTTATTACAGGCTATGAAAAATCAGATTTCGGACAAATCTTACAAAAGAACTTAGAAGGTACTGAGTTTACTTTCCATCCGGATCCATATAAAGAACAAAATCTTTTCTATAGAAGTGATAACGCCACTTTAGCGGCTTTAGGTGTTCCTGCGCATACCATCAGTACAGATCAAATTGATATAGATAAGTTCTATCATACAGTTAAAGATGAGTATTCAACGCTTGATGTAGAAAATATCTTATCAACCATTAAAGCTATTGCAAAAAGTGCAGTTAGCATTATTGCAGGCAAAGATACACCTACACGTATTCCTAAACTTGAAAGCAGAAGATAAACCAAACGAACCATAAAAAAGAGGCTGTTTAAAATTTAAACAGCCTCTTTTTATTTATAATGCGATTTCCATCACATAATCGTTCATATAAAAACCATTACCAATATCAATATCTACGGTTTCTTTTACCCTGAACCCCATTCTCTCGTAAAAATCTTTGGCTTTATTGGCTCTGTTTACATTAAGCTGTAAATACGCTCCTCCTGCTTTACGCACTTGATCTACCACTTCATTGATCAGAAATTTGCCAAAACCACCACCCTGAGCATCGGGTATAACGTAAAGCTTATGCAATTTATAAACATTGCCTTCGTTCTCATCTACAGAAAATCCTGCAAAACCACTATCTACCATATCATTGCTCAGAATTAGAAAAGTATGTCCTTTTTCCAATTGAGAGAGCAACTCTACATGACTGTACATTCTATCCAACATGTAACGCAATTGCTCAGAACTTATGATACCGCCATAAGTTACGGGCCATGTTCTTTCAGCAATATCGGCTATAACAGGCAAATCCTGCTCTCTTGCTTTTCTAAGTGTAATCATATGCGTTCTCCTATAAATAAAAATGGAGTATTAAAGTTAAAACTTACCATACCATCTTCTATTACCACAAAAGTACCATCATCTTGTTGTTCCAAGTTATCTGTTTCAAAATAAGATATAATATCTATCAAGAAAACCGAATCCTTAGGTTTCCAAACGCTAAAATCCTTTTTAATGACATAATATTTCTCATTACCAGTAAACAGCACAATGTTAATGTAAGGTACAAAATCAATCAGGTCGTCAAACTTGCTAACCTTGCTAATAATGTTTACAGCAGGATATTTTTCTGCAATCAGGTACCTCAAAGCAGTATCCATTAAACCACCATTTGGGGCAATAACTTTAGTATGTTCTTGCAATAAGTTAGTATCTATATCTCCTATCACAAAATCTACCTTTAAACCTAGCGAGATTACTTTTTCATATTCCTGCCCTGAAGTAATAATAGTAGGGCTCCATTCTAAAAGCTGGCCTAAGTATTCTTCATCAAAATTATCCAGCTCATGAATATACAATGCAGGTTCTTGTTTTTCTTTTACAATATGATGTGATGACATATTTTATTTTTCAAAAGTTGAAGTTTTCAAAGCGTTTAGCAGAACATCTTTATCCACTTCGTTATTAAACGAAATATTTATTCCCAGATCATAACCTTTAATCAACGCTGCATACATTTGTTGTTGCATAACTATGCCGCCATTAGGCCCGTAAATTTTGATGTTAAACACCTGAAAAGGTACATCAGCTATTTTTTGGATAAATGAAGCAGTGTCTATCTTTATTTTTTGGGCAGCATAAATATCATAAAGCATTTTTTGCGTAGCCACATTATTTTTCAAATAATCTCCATCACGTTTCGCATCAAATTTCTTTAAGGTAGAATCAAAAAGGTTAAATTGGTTTTTCTGGAAGCTGATCAGGTGTATGATACTATCTGTCTCAACCTCGGTATTGTAATTTTGTTTCACAGCATTTTTCCCGTTCTCATCATTCAGTTTTAAACTGTTTTCATGCGTTTGTCTGTAACCTTGAGGAACATCAATACGCCAACCTATAACTGCATTATAATACTGCTGTGCATCATCTTTTACCAATGCTTGAACAGGTTTCTTATCGTTACGACATGAGAGCGTAAAGCACGTAAAAAACAGTAGGATTTTTATAAAATTTGATCTCATCCATTATACTTTCTGTAGTGAGTAAAGCTAAATAAAATCCTTATATTAGAAGAATGAGCAAAAGTAAATTTGATACTTCAAAAGAAAGTGGCCCACATTGGAAACTCCATACCTTAATTGGTAATTGGGATGGTAATACACGCACTTGGTTTGAGAAAGATGTATTGGCAGATGAATCTCCAATGGAGGCAAAAATTACTGCTGTTTTAGGTGATAGATTTATTCGTTATGAGTATAAAGGCAGTGTACAAGGCAAACCTTTTGAAGGCATCATGATATGGGGATTTGATTTAGACAACAACAAATGCCAATGCAGTTGGGTTGACAGTTTTCATATGGGTACAGGTATTATGCTTTCTGAAGGGGAAGAAAATAAAAAAGGATTTTGGGTATTGGGAAGTTACGGTAGCTTAGATTATCCAGAGCGCTGGGGTTGGCGCACCGAATTAGAAATCATGAACTCTGAACAGTTTTTAATCAGGGCTTTTAATATCTCTCCCGATGGTGTTGAAGCTAAAGCCACCGAAAGTATTTATTACAGGAAATAAAAAAGTGAGAGGAATTTAACTCTCGCTTTTTTTAGCTATTTATTTTGTTGGTTCAGCTTTTTTTAGGTTCGGCCTGTTTATTCAATTGCATGGCCATCAGTTGCTTCATTGTATTGTTCATTCCTTCTGTACTGCCATCCAAAAAGATTACATTGCCTTCGCTATACTCGGCAAACTGCTTAATCGCTTCAGTCCACATGGTAAATAAAATTACCGAAGTGTCTAAATTAGCCTGTTGCATTTCTTGAGCTGCATTGGTCATACCTTTTGCCACTTCTTCTCTAAATAAAGCTATACCTTGTCCACGTAACTGGGCTGCCTCACGCTCTGCAGTTGCTGCTATTTTTATCGCATTACCATCAGCTTCGGCTCCTTTGGTCTTGGTAATTAAAAGTGCTTGCCCTTCATTTTCGGCTGCAGCTTTTAAGTTATTAGAAGCCACTACCCTACTCATTGAACGCATAATCTCTTCGTCAAATGTAATATCATTCAACTGTAGGTCTTGTAAATGGTAGCCCCAAGTTTCTAGAACAGGGTCTATCTGATGTTTTACATGCTCAACAATCTCATTACGCTGTGCAAGTACGTTGGCTTGTTTTTGCGTGGCTACATATGCTCTTATCGAACCCTCAATGGTTCTGATCAATGCCTGCATCAGGTTATTTTGATCCACAAATTTAAACGCTACATTTTTTATGGTCTCTTCATTCTGATCTAATACAGAATAAAGTAACATTGCTTTAAAATAAACATTGGCCTGATCTTGTGTTACGGCCTGAAAAGAAAGTTCTACAGAACGATTTTGCACCGATATACGTGCATGTATCTGTTCAATTAAAGGAATTTTAAAATTTAATCCCGGAGGTAACTGTCTTCTATATTTGCCAAATACGGTAACCACCGCAATGGTTCCCTGTTTAACGGTTACAAAAGAGCTTAAAAGTACAACCAGTAACAAGAAAATTAAAATGCCGCTTATATATTCCATAATATTTGTTTTTCATAAAAATAGGAAACAGTTTCAGTATTTCGCTAACAATGCAATTAAATATTTCTGTGACCAAATACCATTTCAAACATTTTTGTCGTAAATTGTATTTAAGAACTAACTTATAATTAATGTTATGAAAATAAAACTTGGTTTACCTTTGGTGGGTTTAACGCTAATGATCGCCTGCCAGAGCAAACAAAACAGCAACGAACAACAGGGACCGTTCATAGATACCTTAGGTATGGACAAAGCGGTAAATCCCGGTGATAATTTCTTTGAATATGCCAATGGAAAATGGCTAAAATCTGCCAAAATACCAGACGATCAAAGCGGATGGGGCAGTTTTTATATCTTATATGAAGATAACTTAAAAAAACTTAAAGGCATTGTAGAAGATGCTGAGAAAGAAAATGCAGCAAAAGGCACCATTAAGCAAAAGGTTGCCGATTATTATGCAAGTGCAATGGATACCGTAACCATAGAAAAACTTGGCGCAACTCCTCTTCAAGCTACGTTGGCCAAAATAGATGCGGTTAAAACACCTCAGGAACTATTAGCCATAATCAATGAGCTGTCTAAAACCGGTGACCAGAACCTAATTAGTTTTTATGTAGGTGCCGATGAAAAAAATAGCACCAAAAACATAGCTTCATTTTCGCAGTCGGGAACTTCGCTACCTGAAAAGGAATATTACTTTGCTACAGACAGTGCCTCTAAAGCGGCAAGAGAAGGCTTGCTAAACTATGCGAAGCAGATGTTTACTTTTACCGGACTCGATGCTGCAAAAGCTGCTCAAGAAGCCAATGCTTTATTGGCTTTAGAAACGCAGTTAGCCAAATCACATCGTACGCCGGTAGAGTTGCGTAATCCGCAAAAAAACTACAACAAAATGAGCGTTGCAGAATTTGCACAACTTATGCCAACTGCTAACCTTCAAGAACACTTTAAAACCTTAAATGTAAAAATGGATAGCGTAAACGTTGCCCAACCTGATTACTTTAAGGCTTTAAATGCTTTGTTGAGCAGTCAACCAGTTGATGCTTGGAAAACAAAACTTAAATTCGACTATATTTCGGGTAATGCCCGTTACCTAAGTCGTAATTTTGCAGATGCTTCGTTTAATTACAGCAAAATCTTTAGCGGGCAGAAAAAACAATCTGAGCGTTGGAAACGTGTAATCAACCAGATAGATGGCAAACTTAGCGATCCACTTGGACAACTTTATGTAGAAAAATATTTTACCCCTGAAGCCAAAAATAGGATGGATGAATTGGTAAATAACCTACAAAAAGTATTTGCCAAAAGAATTGAAAAACTAGACTGGATGAGTGCCGAGACCAAAACCAAGGCTACAGAAAAGTTAAACATTTTCCTTAAAAAGATAGGCTATCCAGCCAAATGGAAAAATTACAGTGATGTAACCATTGCAAAAGATAACTATTTTGAAAACGTAATGAGTACAAAAGCACATGCCATTAAAGAAGAATTAGAAAAAATAGGCAAGAACGTTGACAAAACAGATTGGGAAATGTCGCCTCCTACCGTAAATGCCTATTACAATCCTACTTATAATGAGATTGTATTTCCTGCCGGTATCTTACAACCGCCTTTCTTTTATGCCAATGCCGATGATGCTGTAAATTACGGTGCTATAGGTGCAGTAATAGGCCACGAAATGACCCATGGCTTTGACGATCAGGGCAGGCAATATGATGCTGCTGGAAATATGAAAGATTGGTGGACAAAATCCGATGCAGACAAATTCCAACAGAAAGCTGATAAAGTTGTGGCTAAGTACAATAGCTTTACTTTACTAGATAATCAACATGTAAATGGTAGTTTAACTTTAGGTGAAAACCTAGCCGATATAGGTGGATTAGCCATCGCATACGATGCATTTAAGCTAACTAAACAAGGTAAAGAAGACAATACCAAGATTGATGGATTTACACCTGATCAACGCTTCTTTTTAGGTTTTGCACAAGTATGGCGTATTAAAACCAGAGATGAGTTGATGAGGGTAAGGCTAAAAACCGATCCTCACTCGCCTGAAGAATACAGGGTTAATGGTACGGTTTACAACATGGAGTCTTTCTATAAAGCTTTTGATGTTAAACCTACTGCTAAAATGTATCTTACTCCTGAAAACAGATTGGGTGTTTGGTAATAGACCTTAAATAATCTTATAAAGAGGGTGTTCAAATTGAACACCCTTATTTTTTACTTTTCTTTTGCCTGATGATCAGGATTTGCCCTACTGCAACCAATAAACACCCTGCAATGGTTAGCATTAGAAATTTAGCATTGGCACTATCCTGATAAATTTTGAACAGAGCTGCAAGTACTACCATAAAAGCAGATACTGTAATGATATAATGAAGCAGAAGATTTGATTTCATTTCGATAGTTAATGATGTTATTTTAAGCTAATGCGTTGTTTTTGTTCATCAAACAACAATTGGTTCTCAGGAAAATCTAATGCAGTAAGGGTTTGTATTTTCTTAAATGCGCCAAAATCTTTGTCCAAAGTTAAGCCATTCTGTTTATCCTGCTTTACCGATACAATATCAGCATACAGAAAATCGCCTTTAGCATTAATTTTAAGTTGCAGCAAAGGTGCTAACCCGTTTGGCCCTTTTAAGCTGAACATGCCATAGGTACAAAAATTACCTAAACTGTAAGCAATAAATTTATTTTTATAAACTTCTACTGCACGGGTTACATGCGGTCCATGACCCAAGACCACATCAGCCCCTGCATCTATAACTGCATGAGCAAACGCATAAACATTCCCTCTGTTCTCGCCAAAAAAAGTCTCCGTTTTGCGGGTTACACGTTGGTAATTAGCCCCTTCACCTCCACCATGAAAAGATACAATAACAATATCTGCTTTAGTTTTAAGTTGGGCAACTAAGGCCTTGGCGCTATCTATCTTTAAAATTGAAACGGTATTTTCATTGGGAGCGAAAGCACAAAAAGCATAAGTAACGCTATCTATGGTAAAAAGATCAAATGGCTTTTGCAACTGCCCTGCATATTTGATTTGCAATGAATCTAAAACACGTGCTGTGTTCTTTCGGCCTTTAGCATTAAAATCACCAACGTGGTTATTGGCTACGCTTACTACATTAAAGCCCGCGGCCTTTATAATTCCGGCATAACGCTCAGGCATTCTAAAGGCATAACAATTATTGGGGTTAATGCCTTTGCATTTATCAGAATTACCACTGTTCAAAAAACAACCTTCCAAATTACCAAAAACAATATCGCCCTTTAAAAGACTATCTACCGCCTTAAAGCTGTCTTTACCATCATTAGGTGGCAAGAGTTTAGCACTTGGAAAAGCAGACCCAATCATTACATCACCTACCGCTGTAATGGTAAGTGTATCTTTTATCTTTTTTAAAGGAACTGTATCGATATGCGCTTGCTGTTTTGCTTCAACCGTTTTACCCTGACAACTCATCAGGCAAAACAACACTACTAACGATAAATTAAATAGGTAAAAGAATTTCCTCATTTTATTTCATAAAAAAATCCCCCTAAAAATAGGAGGATTATAGGTCTTTATTGTAAAATCTACAATCAATTGTATTGCTATTCCTCTACAAAATTCTTATTTCCCGGTTCTATAATACGTCCGCCCTTGTAAAAATAGCGGCTGTAATAAGGTTCGTTCAGGTTGCTGATTACCACACCTCTTGTGCTCGATGCATGGGCAAATCTGTTATCACCTAAATAAACGCCTATGTGAGATATGCTCTTACTTTTAATTTTAAAGAATACCAGATCACCCTCTTTCAATTCATCTTTAGATAATGGGTTTACCATACTAAAAATATCTCTTGAATTACGTAGAATATTGGTATTAAAAACTTTATCGTAAATAGCTTTGGCAAAAGCAGAGCAGTCTATTCCTTTTTTGGTATTTCCCGCATAACGGTAAGGTGTACCAATCCACTCATAAATAAACTTGTAAAGTTTTAAATTAGAAGTCGCATCTACAGCTACTCCCATTACCTGAGAGAAATATTGCGACGCCAGGTTGTCTGGATCTTCTACTTTAGTTTCTTTTGCTTTGGTTTGTGCAAAACCTACCGAGCAAACAAAAAGGGCAATTAAAGTAGAACACAAAAACTTTTTAATCATTATACAATTAAGTTTGGGTAAACAACACTTACACTTAACGCAAACCTTTAAGGCTTATTGTTTGGTGAGCAAAAATAGAACTTTAACAAACTTAATCCAAATATATTAACAGCTATTGCAAAAGTTTTTAACATTTTAACGTTTTTGAACATTTCAACAGCGTTTCTTATTGTAATATTTTATTCACAAATACTTAAAAATCACAACCGCTACATATTAGGTTAATGAGGTACAGTGCAAAATTAAATTTGCCTTCAATGATATTTATCACACATTTGAAGACCGTTTGTTCTGCAAACAGCAAAACGGGGTGTAAATTGTACACGCTTTAATATTGTTTTTGCGAGGGCTTATATCAAAAAATAAAAGAAAAAAAGTTAGATTTGCTCCTTGATAAACAAAACTAATATCTTAAAATGAGTGCAGTAGAAATAAATAAAGATACTTATTTGAAGTGGTTCGAGTCGATGTTGCTGATGCGTAAATTCGAGGAAAAGACCGGACAACTTTACGGACAGCAAAAAATTCGTGGATTTTGTCACCTTTACATTGGACAAGAAGCGGTAGTTGCAGGTGCAATCTCTGCAATGCAAAAAGGCGACTCAATGGTTACTTCATATCGCGATCATGCTCACGGCCTTGCTTTAGGTATGGATGCAAAAAGTATCATGGCCGAAATGTACGGCAAAGCCACTGGTTGCTCTAAAGGCAAGGGTGGATCTATGCACATTTTCAGCAAAGAACATAATTTCTTCGGCGGACACGGCATTGTGGGCGGTCAAATCCCACTAGGTGCTGGTATTGCTTTTGCCGAAAAATATAAAGGAACCAATAATGTAAACATTTGCTATATGGGCGATGGTGCTGTACGCCAAGGTGCCCTGAACGAAGCGTTCAATATGGCTATGTTGTGGAAATTACCAGTTATTTTTGTTTGTGAGAACAATGGCTATGCCATGGGAACCTCTGTACAACGTACTACAAACATGATCGATATCTTTAAAATAGGTTTAGGTTTTGATATGCCATGTGCTCCGGTTGATGGTATGGACCCTGTAGCTGTACACAATGCTATGGATGAAGCTATACAACGTGCCCGTGCTGGCGAAGGACCAACGTTCTTAGAAATGAGAACCTATCGTTACAGAGGTCATTCTATGTCAGACCCTGCTAAATACCGTACTAAGGAAGAGTTAGAAGAGTACAAAGCTAAAGATCCTATTGAGCATGTTAGAGATATAATCCTGAAAGAAAAATATGCTGATGAAGCATGGATTACAGAAGTTGAAGAAAAAGTAAAAGCAACAGTTGATGAAGCTGTAAAATTTGCTGAAGAATCTCCTTGGCCACAACCAGAAGAATTGTTCACAGATATTTACGTTCAACAGGATTATCCGTTCGTTAAAGATTAATTTAGTTTAGACCATCATTTAAAATATTAATATAAATGGCTGATATTATTAGAATGCCTAAAATGAGCGACACCATGACCGAAGGGGTTATGGCGAAGTGGCACAAAAAAGTTGGCGACAAGATAAAAAGTGGAGATGTGCTTGCCGAAGTAGAGACAGATAAGGCAACCATGGATATGGAATCATATTGGGATGGCACATTACTTTATATCGGTGTAGAAGAAGGCAAAGCTGTTCCAGTTGATGCAATTATTGCAGTAATTGGTAAAGAAGGTGAAGATTATAAAGCAGCTTTAGCTGCTGAGCAAGATACTGCGGCTCCTGCTGCTGAAACATCGGCTCCAAAAGAAGAACCTAAAACTGAAGCCCCTGCTGCTGCACAAGGCGGAGGTTTAAGCGAAGAAGAATTAGCTGCAAAAGGTATTACTGTAATACGCATGCCTTTATTGAGTGATACGATGACTGAAGGCGTAATTGCTGAATGGCATAAAAAAGTTGGCGATAAAGTAAAAGATGACGATGTACTTGCCGATGTAGAAACTGATAAAGCTACAATGGAAGTAATGGGTTATGCTACAGGTACTTTATTACATATTGGCGTTGAAAAAGGTCAAGCTGCTAAGGTAAACGGTATTATTGCTATTGTTGGCCCTGAAGGGACTGATGTATCTGGTATTTTAGCGCAAGGCGATGCTCCTGTTAAAAAATCAGAAAGTGCGCCGGCCGAAACCCCTAAGGCTGAGGCTTCAAAAGAAACTGCGGCTCCTGCTGCTGTAAACAATGCCAACGGCGGCCGCATCATTGCTTCTCCTTTAGCAAAGAAAATTGCACAAGAAAAAGGAATCGATTTAACTCAGGTTGCAGGTAGTGCAGAAGGTGGTCGTATCATTAAAAAAGACGTAGAGAACTTTACACCTTCAGCAGCCCCTACTAAAGCTGATGCTCCTGCTGCTTCATCTGAAAAAGCTGCGGCTGCTCCAGTTATCCCAACCTTTGTTGGCGAAGAAAAATATACCGAGAAACCGGTTACGCAAATGCGTAAAACAATTGCTAAACGTTTAGCCGAAAGTTTATTTACTGCACCGCATTTCTATTTAACCATTAGTATTGATATGGATAATGCAATGGCTGCACGTACCCAAATCAATGCAGTTGCTCCAGTTAAAGTATCTTTTAACGATATCGTGATCAAAGCGGTAGCAGCAGCATTAAAACAACACCCTGCTGTTAATTCATCATGGCAAGGCGATAAAATCCGTTTCAACGAACATACCAACATTGGAGTAGCTATGGCTGTTGAAGATGGTTTATTGGTTCCTGTTGTACGCTTTGCAGACGGTAAATCATTATCCCATATTTCTGCGGAGGTAAAAGAATTTGGACAAAAAGCTAAAGCTAAAAAATTACAACCTGCAGATTGGGAAGGTTCTACCTTTACCGTGTCTAATTTAGGTATGTTCGGCATAGATGAGTTTACTTCTATCATTAACTCTCCTGATGGAGCTATTTTATCTGTAGGAGCTATCCAAGCCGTTCCTGTAGTTAAAAATGGAGCTGTTGTTCCTGGAAATGTAATGAAATTAACTTTGGGTTGTGATCACCGTGTGGTTGATGGCGCTACCGGAGCTGCTTTCTTACAAACCTTAAAAGGATTATTAGAAGAACCAATTAGGTTATTAGCTTAACCATAATNNGATATTAAGGCTTCCAAAAATTTGGAAGCCTTTTTCTTTTTAAAGTTAAATGAATAAATTTAACTATGGCTTATAGCATCGATTTAGCAGATAGAATACGGGAATATTTATCAATGATACCAAATATAGAAGTAACCGAAAAACGAATGTTTAGCGGTATTGCTTTTATGGTAAATGATAAAATGTGCATTAACGTAAGTGGCGAAAATATGATGTGTCGTTTCGATCCAGATTTACTCGAAGATTTAGCAGAAAAAAGAGGTTTTTTACCGATGCATATGAAAGGAAAACAGATGAAGGGTTATTGTTACGTAGAACCCATCGGTTTCAATCGAAAAGAAGACTTCGAGTTTTGGCTCAACCTATGCTTGGATTTTAATGAACGAGCAAAGTCATCAAAGTAACTGTGAAAGAAAGTTAGTTTTTGCTAATTAATAGCAAACTCCTACTCACTTTTACCTTTCGCCTTAATTAGTTACTTTTGCCCCATGTCAGTAACAAAACCGAGCTTACCAAAAGGCACAAGAGATTTTACCCCGCAAGAGATGGTAAAACGCAATTATATTTTCGATACCATTAAAACTGTTTTCAGAAAATATGGCTATGCTGAGATTCAAACCCCAAGCATGGAAAATTTGCAAACGCTTACGGGTAAATATGGCGACGAAGGGGATAAACTGATTTTTAAGATTCTTAATTCTGGCGATTATTTAGCCAAAGTTGATGAGCAACTTTTAACTAATCGCGATTCGCAAAAAGCGATTTCAAAGATTTCGGAAAAGGCACTTCGTTATGACTTAACCGTACCTTTTGCTCGTTACGTAGTTATGCATCAGAATGAGATTACTTTCCCATTCAAACGCTTTCAGGTACAACCGGTTTGGCGTGCAGACAGACCACAAAAAGGTCGTTACCGCGAGTTTTATCAGTGCGATGCCGATGTGGTTGGTTCTCCTTCTTTATTAAATGAAGCCGAGTTTGTACTGATTTATCATGAAGCTTTGAGCAGATTAGGCTTAAAAGATTTCACCATCAAAATCAACAATCGCAAAATCTTATCGGGTATTGCCGAAATAATTGGTAAGCCAGAACTAATTGTGGATATGACCGTAGCTATTGATAAGTTAGATAAGATTGGCTTAGAGGGCGTAAGCAAAGAATTATTGGAACGTGGTTTTACCGAACCTGATATTGAGAAACTGAAACCAGTTATCTTACTGCAAGGTTCTAATACCGACAAATTATCAAGCCTAAAAGCTGTTCTCGCAACTTCTGAAACTGGCCTAAAAGGCATTGAAGAAATTGAAACCGTTTTTAATTATGTTTCAAGGCTCAAATCTCAAATCTCAAATCTCGAACTAGATATTACCTTAGCTCGTGGACTAAATTATTATACAGGCTGTATTTTTGAAGTGAAAACCAATGAAGTTGCCATGGGCAGTATTGGTGGTGGTGGCCGTTACGATGATCTAACTGGTATGTTCGGGTTAAAGGACCTTACAGGTGTAGGGATCTCTTTCGGAGCAGATCGTATTTATGATGTACTGGAAGAACTGAACTTATTTCCTGCAAAAACCGTACAAGGCACTAAAGTATTGATCAGTAATTTTGATGAAAAAGCTGAGTTGTACGCGCTACCTGTTTTACAAGAATTGAGAACTGCTGGTATAGCTGCCGAACTTTACCCTTCATCTGCGAAGCTAAAGAAACAAATGAGTTATGCCGATGCTAAAAACATCCCTTATGTAATCTTAATTGGGGATGATGAAATGAGCAGTAGTTTATTGACCTTAAAAAATATGCAAAGTGGCGAGCAACAAAAATTGAGTATCGCCGATGTCTTAGAAAAGCTAAAAACTGTTTAGATTTATTGTTTTCGTAAATCTAATACCCTTATAAATAAAAAGTAAAATAAAAGCATTGTCATTCAGAACTTGTCGAAGGAACAATGCTTTTATTTTTATGTAAGAAAGTCTTCGACAGGCTCAGACTGACAGCATAATAAATAGCTTATGGCTTTAAATAGGACAACAATTAAGGCAATTGCTTAATCAGCGCAATCAATTCTTTCTGTGTATGCTGTGTTTTATCTTTAGCATACCAACCATGTAGCTTTTCTGCCAATTCTGGCATTACTACACCTTCCTTTTTCCATTCTCCCATCAACTCTTGCAATGCAACAGGTCTTGGCCCCCATTTAGGCAACATCAAGTTCCCTTCTTTATCTAATATCAACAATACAGGGATAGCTCTTCCGCCATTTGTTAAATGTGCATCTATTAAAGGCAAATTCTGATCTCTGAGCACAAGTCTTAAAGAAAGTTTACCGCCAGAAGCTTGTGTCATTTTATAAATTACAGGTACGATCTGTGCTGCATCTCCACACCAACCCTCGGTAATAACCAAAAGATCGTACGCTCCTTTTAACTGCGCTAAAGCTTCGGTTAATTCTTCATTTAAGATAGCAGTTTTTTCAACACGGTTCATTCGCTGCACATTCATTTTGCTATAATGCAACATGGCTTCGCTATGGTCTTCTCCTGTTGTTTTCCCTGCTGCTAAAAGATCATCTACTAGCTTTCTGTAGGCTTCATAAGTCAAAGCTTCCTTATCAAAAATATTACGGTATTCTGTCATAACTATGGTGTAATAAAATGGTTACCGCCCTCAATTTAAAGTTTTAATTAGCGAGATTTGGGGCTCACAAATGAAAATCAATTAAAATGAATAGGATTAAGTGCAAAGTTCTCTTATTATTTATTGTTTTTAGTATAGTTTTTGTAAAAACTCACGCACAAAACAATGTCGGAAAAATTACAGGAAAAGTTGTAGATGCAGAAACGGGCGAAACTTTACCTTTTGCATCGGCCACGGTTTTAAACAAAAAAACCAAAGCTACAGTTAGAATAGTACAAAGTGATTTAGACGGAAACTTTGAAGTACCCAATTTAGCATATGGAACTTACACCTTTAAAGTAAGTATGATCGGCTACCAAACTATGGTACGCGATTCTATCGCCATTAATGCTACTCTAAAAGACATTAAGCTAGGTACCATTAAAATGAGAACTGGCAAAGGCAATCTCTTAAATGAAGTAACCGTAACCGCTCCCAAACCAACCATGCAGTTGGGCATTGATAAAAAAGTTTTTTCGGTTGACCAAAGTATAGTAAGTGAAGGTGGATCGGCAACCGAAGTACTGCAAAACGTTCCTTCTGTGCAAACAGACATGAATGGAAACGTTTCATTACGTGGTTCAAATGCAAGGGTTTTAATCGATGGGAAACAATCGTTAATTGCAGGTGGAGATGTAGCCCAAATCTTAGCTTCTATTCCCGCAAGCTCTATCGAAACCATTGAAGTGATTACCAACCCTTCAGCCAAATATGATGCAGAAGGTCAGACTGGTATTATCAATATCGTATTAAAAAAAAACAAAAAGCTTGGTTTTAATGGTAGTGTGGCATTAACCGCCGGAAATAGGGATAATTACAATGCCAGCACCAACATCAGTTTCCAGAATAAAAAGGTTAATCTATACGGGAACTACGGCTACCGTTATGGTAACAGACCTGGCAGTGGTTACAACAATATCTTTTATAAAAATACAATTAATAGTATAAGTCTTGCCAATCAATTAACCTCATCATTAGACTTGAACAAAGGCCATAATGTAAAACTAGGTCTGGATTATTATTTAGCTCCTAAGAGTGTAATCAGTCTTTCTGGTGGCATAAACAGTCGCAATAGCGAAGAAGATAATAACCTGAGCATTAACGAATATGACATCAACAATGCACCGGTTAATCTGAGCAACCGTGTAAATGCCGAAAATCGTAAAGGCAACAGCTATGACGCAAACTTGGATTTTGTTCAGAAATTCAAAAAACAGGGCGAGGAATTATCTGTAAACCTAAATTATTCAACAGGTAACAATAACACTTACCAGATTTACAATACTTCAAAATATTTTCAAAGTGGTTTGCCAACTCCTAATCAGCCAACTTCGTTACAGCGTACAACACGTTTAGGTGATAACAATAATTATAATGCGCAGATTGATTACGTTTTACCTTTAGGAGAAAAAGGCCGCATAGAAGCAGGTTTCAGAAGTCAAGTACGTAAATCTACCAGCGCAACTGTTGCCGATTCACTGATCAACAACGTTTACGAGTTTAGCCGTACATTAAGTAATGATTTTAACAGCACGGATCAGGTACATGCCATTTACCTAAACTACCAAAACCAGATCAACAACTTTGGGTATCAAATTGGTTTACGTGGCGAAGATGCTACTTTAGATACCGAAATGGGTAAATACGATGTTAGCCACAATATTGGCTATACACCCGGAAAAGTGGCTTATACCCGTTTATATCCAAGTGTTTATTTAACGCAAAAACTAAACAACGATCAACAGTTACAATTAAGCTACAGTCGCAGGGTTAACCGCCCACGCGGATGGGATACAAATCCTTTTATAGATGTATCAGATCCTTTAAACCACCGCATGGGTAATGTAAACCTAAAGCCCGAAGATGTGCATGCATTTGAGTTGAGCTATAGCAAATTTTTCAAAAAATGGTCGTTGGTGTCAACCGCGTATTTCCGTCAGACCAATGATGTGATCCAACGTTTAAAATCTGAACCTGATGCCAATGGAGTTACGCTTACCATACCTCAAAATTTAACCAATGCCAAAAACAGCGGTGTTGAACTTATCGGTAAATTTGATTTGGTTAAAAACTGGAATTTTACCGCAAACATAAACATGTACCAACGTAATATTAAAGGTATTCCAACATTAGGCACTATTGATAATAATGGTTTTAGCTACAATGCCAACCTTACCAATAATTTTACCTTACCTTACAGCATTACTCTTCAAATCAGAGGCGATTACCGTTCAAAAGAAATAATGGCTCAGGGTACCATGAAAGCTATGTATGGACTTGATGCAGGTGCTAAAATGGATTTCTACAATAAAAAAGCAAGCTTAAGCCTTAATGTAAGAAACGTTTTAAATACCCGTAAATTTGAGATGCAGACTGTAAATCCTGCATCAGTTACAGATTTTAGCCGTAGCTGGTCTGGTACAATGGGTAGCCTTACCTTATCGTACCGATTTGGAAAATCAGACTTTGGTTTAAAGAAAGCCAAAAAGCCTGAAGAAAATCAATCGAGACCAGACGAAGAAACCTTCTAAAATTATATATTAGGTGTAATGAAAAGAATTATCTGCAGTTGCATTTTTATACTCGCCTTACACCTATATTCTTTTGCCCAGAACACCAATAATGGCATTATAAGAGGCAAAGTAGTAGAACAGGAAGGCGGACTTCCAATTCCCTTTGCAGTAGTGGCTGTTTCAGAAAACAATGCTGAACAGCCACTATTTACTTTTCAGACCGATGAAAATGGTTTTTTTAAATTTACCAATCTTAAACCGGGCACTTATAAGTTAAAGGTAAGCTATGTAAGCTACAACCCTTTAATCATCAATGAGATTGTGATCACTACAGCCAATTCTGATAAAAACCTGGGATTACTGAAATTAGCCTCGGCACAGAATAATTTAAATGAAGTAGTAATTACCCAAGACAAACCCGTTATAGAAATGGGTGCAGACGTAATTACTTACAATGTTGGCTCAAGCATATTAGCTGAAGGCAGTACCGCTACAGATCTGTTAAAGGAGGTACCTATGGTACAAGTAGATATAGATGGCAACGCAACTATAGCTGGTAAACGAAGTACGAGGGTTTTTATAGATGGCAAACCTTCTGATTATATGACCTCCAATATAGCTGATCTTTTAAATGTGCTACCTTCTGATGCTATAGAAAAAATCGAGGTAATGACTAACCCACCCGCTAAATACTCTGCTGATGGAGAAGGTATCATTAACATTGTTATGAAGAAAGGTTTCAAGGTAGGTTTTAATGGTAATGTAGGTATTTCTGCAGGTTTGCAAGGCAACAGCAATGCAAACGCTAATGCATCTTACAAGGGACAGAACTATAATTTTTCCTTGGGAGGGGCTTACCGAAAAAATGTAGGCAAAAGCAATAGCGAAAGTTACCGTACCAATTTCTTTCCAGATACAACCTTTTATTACAACCAGTTTAACCAAGCCAATTCAAAAAGCGATGGCGGAAATTTCAGAACCTCTCTAGACTGGGACATTACCAAGCAACAAAACTTAAGGGTTACCGCAAGCTTTAATCTCAATAACGGCAATAACGAATCGGGAAATGACTTTTATTACATCAGTGAAGAGAATATTACCAAGCGCCTGCGCAATCAGTCAAACACGGGCAACACCAACAGCAATAATTTTGTATTTAATACCGATTATAACTTCAAATTAGATACCGTTGGCAGCAAATTAAGTGCAGGCATTACCGTAGGTGCAAGCAATAACAATTCTTTGCGCAGCTTCCATCGTTCGTATGCCTTTCCTGCAAACCTTAATCCTACTTTACAACAAAACGATAACGAAATAGGCAATCGCAATATTAATTTTAATCTCGATTATGATAAGCCTGTATTTAATAAAAGGGATCGACTAGAGTTTGGAATAGCTTATAACTACCGCAAGAATGAAAACAACCAACTTGTAGAGGATTATAATTTTAAAACTGAGCAATACAACACCAATTTAAAACTGAGCAACAAGTTTTTCTATAACGAGAACATATTATCTGCTTACGGCTCGTACAATTACCGAAAAAATGGTTGGTCTGCAAAAGCAGCGTTACGTTCAGAATATA
>DDEP01000004.1 GCA_002336465.1 Pedobacter sp. UBA1951 | reverse complement strand
CGAGATATTTAATAGAACCTCTTATCAAGCTTAGCCTTAATCCATCAAAATTTTTTCCCATCTCCGCGGCCAGCCAGCTCAAAGAACGGTTCTGCTCTGCAAGAATGCCATCTACCACCGATTTTAAAAACATAATATAATTATCTGTTGGAACAATAATCTTTATATAAAATTTTTAGTATATTTACCGTAAAATATTTGGTAATTCAATACAAAATTTTGTTAAAAATACACAAATTTTTTAATAACGCTGCTTTTTTATGAAAGGTTATAAATACAAAATCAATGAATGTCTTCATGATTTGCCCATGAAAGATTATAAAAGGGCCATGAAAATCATTCCCAAAGTGCTAAACATCTCAGAGAATACATTTCACAATTATCGCAACATACAAATCGGAGAAAATAAAGATATCCCCTATGAGAAAGTCAGAAAGTTAGAAATACTTTTCGGTCTAGCAGAGAGGAAGCTCGAGAACTATCATATTGAAAGCAAAACGATAAAGGAATTATTGAAAGAAGGTCCATTTGATTAAGCACAATTAACGCATCATGTACAGAGAAAGCTTTTTTTTACTGTTTGCTCACGAGGTAAAAAATGTTTTATCAGGCCTGGGCAATTATCTGTACTTGTTAAATAACCAGACATTAAACAGCGAAGAAAGTCTTTTAATATTACAAGGGTTAACAAACGAACTCAGAGATTACGAAGCCTATATCCATGAGCTATCTTTTTGGATAAAGCAAAAACGCACGGGCTTACAGAAAAAAGAAACCAACTTAAAACAGTTGACTAAGCATATAATTCAAAATCAAGAGATAAAAAATATAGCTTTTCAAAAAAACCTTAGCTTTCAAAACAACATACCTAATCTGGCTGTAAAATTAGATCATACGTTATACACTATTGTATTAAAAAACATCATTAAAAGTGCTTTAAAATTCTCAGAAGCAGGTGGCTCTATTTCCCTAAAATCAATATTGGTAAACCATGAATTAATCTCTTATGTTTCTGATAATGGAACTGGCATAAATCTGAACAAACCCACCGATATAGCAACTTTTGCAAACACTTCTTCATCTCATCACAGAATAGAGTCAAAACTTGCTCTTTCGCTATGCAGAGATCTTTTAAAAGCAGAGGGTGGAGAAATATGGGCAGTAAATAATCAAGGTAAAGGTATTACTGTATTTTTCAGCCTCCCTATATATCAGTAAAATAGCTTTATACTCCACGAAATAAAAAAATAAAATCACTGTTTTTTTTTTCAAAAATATTCACTAATATTGCAGTCCGATTTTAAACAATACAAAAATCGGCTTAATAGCTTAAAATCATGGATTTAGTAAAATTTGTAGAAGAGCAGGTAATCGCTAAAAATGAATTTCCTTCTTTTAAATCAGGAGATACAGTAAGTGTTCACTATAAAATTCGCGAAGGTAACAAAGAACGTGTTCAGGTTTACCAAGGCGTAGTTATACAGTTAAACAGCACAGGTGCAAATAAAACTTTTACTGTTCGTAAGATCAGTAACGGTATTGGCGTTGAGCGTATTTTCCCTGTAAACTCTCCAAATATTGAGAAAGTAGAAGTTAACAGCAGAGGTAAGGTTCGTAGAGCTAAATTATTCTATTTACGCGAACTAACTGGTAAAGCTGCTCGTATCAAATCTATAAGAAAATAATTTTTTTCTTTTTGAGAAAGAAACACCTTCACGATTATTTCGTGGAGGTTTTTTTGTTTATATCTTTGCAAACATCAAATATAAGCACACATGAAAGACCTGTTAAAAAAATATGAACAAAAACAACCTGAAGTTGTTTTTGAATGGAAGGATAGCGAATCTGAAGCGGAAGGTTGGGTAGTGATCAACTCTCTAAGAGGTGGCGCTGCGGGTGGAGGTACACGTATGCGTAAAGGGCTAGACAAACGTGAAGTAGAATCCTTAGCGAAAACCATGGAAGTAAAATTTACCGTTTCTGGTCCCCCTATTGGTGGCGCAAAATCGGGTATAAACTTTGACCCTGCCGATCCACGTAAAAAAGATGTCTTAAAACGTTGGTACAAAGCCGTAATGCCTTTACTTAAAAATTACTATGGCACTGGTGGCGATTTAAACGTAGACGAAATACATGAAGTAATTCCTATTACCGAAAGCTATGGTCTTTGGCATCCACAAGAAGGTGTAATCAATGGTCATTACCAAGCACGCGAAAATGAGCGCATACACCAGATAGGACAATTACGTTATGGCGTGTCAAAAGTATTGGAAGACCTAACTTACACACCTGATATCAAGCGTAAATACAAAGTTGCCGATATGATTACAGGTTATGGGGTAGCTCAGTCTATTAAACATTTTTATGATATTTGGGATGGGAGCTTACAAGGCAAAAAAGCAATCATACAAGGTTGGGGTAATGTAGCTGCCGCAGCAGGATATTACCTTGCACAAAATGGTGTAAAAATTGTGGGAATTATAGATCGCATAGGTGGTGTATTAAAACCTGAAGGCTTTTCTTATGAAGAAATCCAATCGTTATTTAACAACCGCCAGAACAACACTTTGGTTGCCGATAATCTAATCAGTTTTGCCGAGGCAAATGAAAAAATCTGGAGCATGGGTGCCCAAATCTTTGTACCTGCTGCTGCATCTCGTTTGGTTAAGCAAAATGAAGTGGATCAAATGATAGCAAACGGCCTTGAGGTCATTGCATGCGGCGCTAATGTTCCTTTTGCCGATCCTGAAATATTTTTTGGACCTATAATGGAATATACAGATAATCATGTGGCTGTAATACCCGATTTTATAGCAAACTGTGGCATGGCAAGGGTATTTGCATATTTAATGCAAAGAGATGTAGAAATGAGCGATGATGCCATTTTTAGCGATGCCTCTAAAGTTATTCAGGATGCTTTACAAGCCGTTCATCAATTATCTGACAGTAAAGTAAAACTTTCGAGCAGGGCTTTTGAAATTGCATTAAAACAATTGGTTTAAAATGACGAGCAACTTTTTTGAACAGATCTTTTGGGGCAATACAATCAAGCAATATTGCATTTTTGCCGTAATCTTAATTTTAGGTATCTTTTTTAAAAAACTGGTATCCCGTACAATTAGTCGATTGCTCTTTAAACTGTTCGATAAATTTGCTGATAATCATCATGACCAGACATTTGTTGATTTACTGCTAAAACCGTTTGAGTTTTTTATTACGCTAACCACATGTTATTTAGCAGTAAATCAACTTTCTCATCCACTTCAAGTGGTGATGTTCCACTATAAGAATATCGTAGATAAAGTTAAAGTAAATGCAACCTTCACTATTGGTGAGTTTATAGATAAGGTTTTCTTATTCCTGATTATTCTTTCTGTATTCTGGATCATCCTTAGAATAATTGATTTCATAGCTGTTGTTCTCTTAAATAGAGCCCTAAAAACCAAAGATAAAGCAGAGGTACAGCTGGTTCCTTTCTTAAAAGAGCTGTTAAAGTTTATTGTTGCTTTTATTGGTTTCTTTGTACTATTAGGTTATGTTTTTGAAGTAAATGCTGTAAGCTTAATAACCGGTCTCGGTATTGGTGGTATCGCTATTGCCATGGCAGCTAAAGACAGTTTAGAAAACCTTCTAGGCTCTTTCCTTATTTTTATGGACAAACCTTTTACCGTAGGTGATGTAGTAAATGTAAATGGGGTTGAAGGTGCAATTGAAAAAGTAGGCTTTAGAAGCACAACTATAAGAAGCACAGATAAAACCTCTATCGTTATACCAAACAGGTCAATGATCAGTGGAGCTTTAGAGAATTTAACCCGTCGCAATTTTAGACGAGTAAAGTTCAGTATTGGCTTAACTTATGAAACACCTAATAAAGACATCAAAAATATTGTAGTACAGATCTCTGAATACCTGAAACAGCAGCCTCAGGTTAAGGATCCTGTTGTAAATTTTGATAGCTTTGGCGACTCTACTTTAAATGTACAGGTTATCTTCTTGGTAAGCGACTTGGCTTACAATGACTTTGCAAATGTTAAACAGGATATTAACTTTAAAATAATTGACATTGTTAAAGAAAATGGTTCTGATTTCGCTTATCCTACACAAAGAAGTATTTCTGAAGTGACAGCAACCTCAGACAACAAGAATCAATAGAAAGTTTAAAAATTAAAAATAGAGGCTATTAACCCTCTAATTCACCTAGTACAGTAATACCGCCCTTAACTACTTGATTAAGCTCTAGATTTACCTTAGTGCCTAAAGGAAGAAAGATATCGACCCGCGAACCAAATTTGATGAAGCCAAATTGCTCGGCTTGAACCACTTCGTCTCCTTCTTTTACATACCATACTATACGGCGTGCCAATGCACCGGCAATTTGTCTAAATAAAACTGGTGCCCCATTTTTATGCTCTACCACAACGGTTGTACGTTCATTTTCGGTACTTGATTTTGGGTTCCAAGCGGCTAAATATTTACCTGGATGGTATTTAAAGAATTTAACTACGCCTGAAATTGGATTACGGTTGATATGCACATTTACTGGTGACATAAAAATAGATACCTGTAAGCGCTTATCTTTAAAATATTCGTCTTCTTGCGTTTCTTCTATTACCACAACCTTACCATCGGCAGGACAGATAATCAAGTTTTCGCCACGTGTAAAAGTACGCTTAGGGTTTCTGAAGAATTGGAGGACAATAACAAATAGGGCAAAAGAAAAGATATAAATAAACCATCTCAACCAAACGATATCTGCAAAACGATACTCAACAATAGCATTAATGATAAAAATAAATAAAATGCTTAAAGCAATGCTCGTATATCCTTCTTTATGTATAGTCATTTATCTTGTCCTTTATTTTTTACAAATCTCGCAAAAAAAATGAATTTACAGCAAAAAGAGCTAAACCGCTCTGTAAATATCTTTCAAGTTTCTACCAAGACCGTCAAAATCTAAGCCATACCCCACTACAAAAGCAGGAGGTATCTCAAAAGCGATATAAGTAAGCGGGTCTATTTTTTCTTTAAGTGCCTCGGGTTTAAATAACAAAGTGCAGGTAGCAACAGAGGCTGGCTTATGTTCTTTAATTTTATCCACAAGGGTATTTATGGTAAATCCCGTATCTACAATATCTTCTACTAAAATTACGTGCCTATCTTGAAGGTTGGTGGGCATAGCAAAAGATTGCGTAAGTGTTCCTGTACTCTCCTGCCCTTTGTATGAAGAAACTTTAATGAATTCTATTTCACAGGGGATATTAATTTCTTTGATCAAATCGGCCAAGAACAAGAAACTGCCATTCAGTACTCCTACAAAAACAGGTATTTTATCTTCATAATCTAAATTGAGCTGTATAGCCAATAATCTTATCCGCTTTGCAATGGTATCTGCATCCAAAAAAAGCTCAAATGCTTTTTGATGTATTTCTATTCTATCCATTTCCGCTCTCTTTCTGTTTTCTCCTTTCCTCTCTCCGTTCTTGACGTATTTGTTTACGTGTTTTAGGGGTATCTATACGGGCTGGCTGACTCTTAACCGTTGTGGTATCTTTTTTTGATCCACCAAACAATTTATCAAACAGGCTTTTTGCCTGGTCCTGCATACCTTTTGGTGGCATCAAATCATCATCATCTCCATTTATGGCATTGGTATCAATAGCAATCGTATCAGGTGCCAAATATTTACGTAACCCTTCCCTCAACCTCACATCATAAAATCCATACGCAGAAGAATCTGGCAAAGCCAATCCTCTTCTTGCCATGGTACCACCAATAAATTTAAAATAAGGAACAAGGTAAGGTTTTAGGCTACCATCACTCATAAATTTAAATAAGGCCGCTTTAGGTTTAGGAACAATATTGGCTAAAAATATTCCTTCTCCCAAGCTTAGTTCGGCAGGTGTTTTACCAAAATAATATCTTGAAGCTTCTCCTATGCCATATACATTATTGCCCATTTCAATAATATTAAAATAGACTTCTAACATACGCTGCTTACTTACCAATCTGTTATTTTCTATCAGCCATACAATCAGGATTTCTTCTGCTTTACGAACCAAGGTTTTTTTGCGACTTAAAAAAACATTTTTAACCAATTGCATGGATATGGTGCTACCGCCCCTTTTGAATTTCTTTTCTTTAAAATTTACGGCAATAGAATTTCTGATAGACTGTTCAACAAAACCATTATGCCTAAAAAACGAAGGATCCTCTGCGGTTAACAAGGCATTTTTAAAATTTGGAGATATCGCATCTAATCTAGTAAAATTAGAATTTGACGGACCTATCATGATATCTCGCATAGGTTTGCCGTATTCATAAGGCGTATAGATAAAATCATGGTTGATTTTCTGAAGATCAGTTTTACCCCACTTTAAAATCTTAAAATTATTTGGCGTTAATGCCGAACTAAATCTTACACTATCAGGATTTGAAGAATCGAGGTAAAAATCTAACTTATACTTTAATTTACCCTGCACTTTCATTCCTTCTAAAGATTCAAAAAGTCCTTGCGGAAATGCATCAAAAATTTGCTGTGCATCTTGCTCTTCTGCATTGAGCTTCATCTCATAAATCTTATGAGGTGATAAAGTATATTTTAAATACGGATGTATGGTAGCATTCTTTAGAAATACGGTAGAAGAACTATCCAAACACAAAAAATTATCTCCCACAATCATATCTGCCTCAATCTTTGCATCCGGAACAATAATATTTTCATCAGATATGCGCTTTTGATTAATCAGCAAATTCTTAATACTCCATGAGCCAGATATTTTATAATCGCCACCACTAAATCCGGCTTGCTTCATCTCCGTTCTCACGGTATCAAAATTAATTTTGGTATGAAGCTTATTTTCAAGATAAGGCAATTCTATTTTCTTACCCTCTGCAAATAACATTACATTAAGTTTTCTACTGCCCGGATTCAACTTGCCATCTATATGCCAAGTTGCTGCTGTATCATTTACCAATATGGTAGAGCTTAGTTTTCCGCCATCAATAGTTGCACTTTTTGTCAAGAACTTTACGCCAGCCGTATCATTATCATTAAGCCGCATCATAAAATTATTGATTTCCATGTTATCAGGAATCTTATAGAGCACTTGATTAAGTAAATTGCTGGCAATATCGCTTAAAGCAAGTTTATGAGTACTTACACTATCTTTCTTTTTTCGTTTTAAAAAGAAATCGATGTTCGTTAATGTATCTCGCATTACAATGGTAAAACTTCCATTATTTAAGTTTACTTCTGATAGTTTTACGTTACCGAATATTAATGGGAAAATTTTAACTCCTACTGTGATGTCCTGTATGTTGGCCAACGTATCGCGGTCTTTGGGCACCACACTGATGTTGTTCATACGAACAGAGCTTAGTCCGCTAAAGCCTGCTTTTCCAATCTTTAAATCTACGCCATAATCGTGGTTTGCCTTTTCTATGGCTTTGGCTATTGCCTTTTTAAGGAATGCATCTCGCTTGTTGTAGGCTATTACCCCCCCTGTACCCAACAAAACCAGTATTATCGTTAAAACCCAGGCTGCGATCTTTATATATTTTTTAGGAATATTGATTTTTGTTAGTTGCATAAACAATTTAAGATTACTGCTTTAACAAACGGTTGATGCGAATGTTTATTTCGTGTTAAAAATACAACAAAATGCCCGATTGAAAATACTTTATGCACATGTTTTATTAATTTTGGGCATGATGATAACCGAAGAAAATATTCTGGCAGCCTTGCGCAATGTTGAAGACCCCGATTTAAAGAAGGATCTGGTTACGCTTAACATGATCAAGGACGTTAAGATCAATGATAAAAATGTTGCTTTTACCTTAGAACTTACCACACCTGCATGCCCACTAAAAGACATGCTAAAGAATGCTTGCATTAACGCAATTAAACATTTTGTAACTTCTGATGCTATAATCGACATTAACATAACCTCCCGTGTAAGCAAGCCCGTTGACACTAGCCAGCTAAACGCTATAAAAAATATTATTTTGGTCTCATCTGGTAAAGGAGGAGTGGGTAAATCTACCGTTGCCAGCAACCTCGCAATAACCTTAGCCAAAAATGGAGCGAAAGTAGGTCTTATAGATGCCGATATTTATGGCCCCTCTGTACCAACTATGTTCAATTTAGTAGGTGCGAAGCCTTCGGCTAAAGAAACTGAAGGTGGAAAGACCTTAATTGAGCCCATTGAACAATATGGCATTAAGCTATTATCATTAGGTTTTTTTGCTGATCCCGATCAACCCGTGCCATGGCGTGGCCCTATGGCTTCAAACGCAATAAAACAACTTTTTAACGATGCCGATTGGGGTGCCTTAGATTATCTTTTAGTTGATCTTCCGCCAGGAACTGGCGATATACATATTACCATTTGTCAAACTTTCCCTATTGCTGGAGCAGTAATCGTTACCACTCCGCAGCAGGTTGCCTTGGCAGATACCCGTAAAGGATTAGCTATGTTTAAAATGCCCGGCATTGACATTCCTGTTTTAGGTGTAATTGAGAACATGGCGTATTTCACTCCTGAAGAGTTGCCAGAAAACAAATATTATATATTTGGCAAAGACGGGGGAAAAATGCTTGCAGAACAATTTGGGGTACCATTTTTAGGCGAAATACCATTAGTGCAAGGCATCAGTACATCAGGTGATAATGGTAAACCTATCTGCATGGAAGACCAACACCCGCAAACTTTTGCTTTTAATGAGATTGCCGGAAAAGTAGCCCAGCAAATTTCTATTAATAACATTAAATAGACTTTCTTTTGCCATATTTTTATTATTTTTAAATTTTAAATAACAACGAAATGGATTTAAGAGCACAAGTTGAGCAAGCTTTAGAAACAATTAGACCTTACTTAATTGCCGATGGGGGGAATGTTGCCATTGAAGAAATTACTTCTGATAATATAGTGAAAGTTAAATTATTAGGTAATTGCGGTTCGTGCAAAATGAGTTTCATGACCATGAAAGCAGGTATAGAACAGGCTATTATCAAAGCAGTACCTGAAATTAAAGGAGTGGTAGCCATAGATTTGGCTGAACAGGCTTAATTTAACACATTTTAACCTTCATATTTTGCCAGCCCTATTATTTTTGTAGTGCCAATGTTTAAAGAGTAATTACTCAAATGAAATATTTATTAACCATATTGTTGTTCTGCATAATAGGTAGCGTTTTTGCCCAAGATCAAAAACAGCCTAACAAGCTGATTCAGTTTTCGGGTATTGTTACCGATGCTGATAGCAATATGGTTGTGCCCTATGTTACCATTACCAACCTTAGTAAGCACGGACAGAAATATGCAGCCAATTACCAAGGTTATTTTTCTTTTGTAGTAAATCCCGGCGATACTTTACTGTTCTCGGCAGTAGGCTTTTCCAGCAAAAAACTGATTCTACCTCAAACCATTGCCGATAACAGGTACACAACAATGGTTCAAATCAAATCAGAAGTAATTGCTTTACAAACGGTAAGAGTTTACCCTTGGGCTACAGTAGAGGAATTTACCCGTGATTTCCTATCATTAAAAATAGCTGATGATGACATGGCTATTGCTAAGAAAAATCTATCTAAACAGAATATTAACGGCATGATATTAACCTTGCCACGTGATGCCCAAGAAATCAGTAACAGCAATTACCGTTACAATTTTGATCGAATGGTAAACGCCAATATGCGCCAAACCAATCCTTTGCTTAACCCCTTTGCTTGGGGCAAGTTAATGCAGGAAATCTTTAAAGGCGATAAAGCGCGAAGCGCAGATCAATAAATCTTAATCTTTACCATCTTATTTATCTTTCTTAGTGATAAGCAGTTAAGCTATTACGTAACAATATTGTTATAGGTCAATTTTAATATGCGTTTTATTGCTGGTAAATGCGCCTTTAATTAGGTTTTATTTTATCTTTAATTAAACTTAACCCTAACAAACCGCGTATGAAAAGAATTTTACTCATTGGAGCCTTTATTTTACTGCAAATTCCTGCATTTGCCCAAAATCCCAAAAGAGAGTTGAGAGCCGTTTGGCTAACCACACACTTGAGTTTAGATTGGCCGAGTATGACAGCAACGCCCGCAAGCCAGCAGGCTTCTTTAAAAACAATGTTAGATAATCTGCAAACGCTTAGAATTAACACCATCTATTTTCAGGTTAGAGGTGTTGGCGATGCGTTCTATCCAAGTGCACTAGTTCCTTGGTCTAACCGTTTAACGGGCACAAACAATTATGGAGTAAATCCTGGATGGGATCCTTTAGCCTTCGCTATAGAGGAATGCCATAAAAGAGGAATGGAAATTCATGCATGGTTAAATCCTTTCAGAGCCGCCACAGATGCAACCCTGATTTCAAAATACAGCTCTACGCACAAAGCCGTAACAAATCCTGAATGGCTTTTAGACCAGACAGGTTCTTCTCCACTCATAAAATACTTTAACCCAGGCATACAAGCTGTTAGAAATCACATAACAGATGTTATTGAAGAAATTGTTACCAATTATGATATAGACGGAATACACTTTGATGACTATTTCTATAATTTAGGCATAGGAACTCAGGACCAACCCCAGTATAATGCGGATAAACGCGGGTTTGCTAACATCAGTGATTGGAGAAGAGACAACATCACCTTATTGATTACTCAAATAGGTACAAAAATCAAGTCTATAAAACCCTGGGTAAAATTTGGAATTTCACCTTCTGGTATTTATAGAAACTTTACTGTGCCTGGCTCAAGTCCTGCTGTTACGACAACTGGGTCAGAACATTATAGTGTACAATTTATCGACACCAAAAAATGGATGGAAGACGGGCTAATCGATTACTTGACTCCTCAGGTATACTGGGCTTTCAGTCAAACAACAGCCAACGCCAAATTCAATTATGTAACCGATAACTGGAACAGTATGAATTTCACCCGCCATCTTTTCATTGGATTAGCTACCTACAAAACCAAAGATGGAAGTGGTACTGCATATACTGAAGATGAAATTAAAAATGAAATGGATTATCTGAAAAACAATGCGCCTAATGTTTTGGGAGTTGCTCATTTCAGGGCCGCCTTTGCAGTTACTTCTAATGCAAACACCAAAAATACCATGGAGTATATACGGGATAATCAATACCGTTCGCCTGCTCTAATTCCTGTAATGACATGGATTGATAATGTTGCTCCTGCAGAACCAACATCCTTAACATCGGCCTTAGAAAGTGGTAAAACCAAGCTAAGCTGGATAGCCCCTAGCAGTACTTTAGACAAAATGCAAGAAGTAGTAAGGTATGCCATTTATCGTTCTACCAGTTCAACCATTGATTTCGATAATTCGGCCAATCTAATTGCTATTATTCCAAGCACAGAAACATCTTATACAGATACCAAGGTAACACCAGGCACAGGAACTTCATATTATTATGCTGTACGTTCATTAGACAGACTAAGTAACGAAAGTATATCTAGTAATCCTGTAGCTGATCCTTTATCCCCCCCTTTACCTATAAAATTAATAGACTTTACAGCAAAGGCCAATGGCAATCGTATAAAAATAGAGTGGACTACCACTAATGAAATCAACAACGATTATTTTCTTATTGAAAAGGCAGGACCTGAAGGAGTATTCGGCATGATTGACAAAAAACCATCTTCGGCCACCAATTATTCAGATGTTAAACACTACCTTACGTGGGACAATACCCCTCTTAGTGGAATCAATTATTATAGATTAACGCAATTCGATAAAGATGGTACTTCGTCAAAACCTGAAGTTACAAGTGCTTATTTCAATGAATTGATCGTAGTCAATGCAAAAGCTTTCCCGAATCCTACTAACAACCACATCAATTTTAGTATAGCAAATTTTAACGGAAAATCTATAAAAGCTAGGCTAGTTAACCTTTATGGTCAAACTGTTCATGAAGAAGAGTTCAGCACAACTTCAGGAAATACCGATTATCGTTTAGGACTTAAAAACAAGTTGCCGAGAGGGCAATACATATTAAGCATATCCGATATTGGTTTCCAGCAAAAGTTCAAAATAATTGTTCTTTAATTCAAAAGGCCGGTCTTTATACCGGCCTTTTATTTTTATAACATGATTTAGGTTTTTCCCTTTACCTGCCTAAAAACAATATTTTCTCCTATTTTAAAAAAATGTTGCAACCTCGTGCAACAAAAACCGCGCTTGCTCTACTATCTTATAGTTTAACTTAACAGATAGGTTTTGTACAGAGCAAGAACAGTATCTTTACTAAACCAAAAGAGAAAAATAAAAATACAACGTTGCATCTAAGTTTATCATTAAATGAGAGCGAGCTGATACGTCAGTGCATAGCCGGAGAAGAAAAGGGCTATACATTGTTGTACCAAAAATATGCTAAGCGCATTTACAACTCGATTTACCGTGTTGTAAACAATGCTGCTGATGCAGAAGATATTTTACAGGACGCTTTCTGTATTGCCTTTGGGCAATTAGATAAACTAAAAAACAGAGATAATTTTGAAGGGTGGCTAAAAAGAATTGCTATTAATCAAGCAATATCGGTTTTAAGAAAAAACAAAATGGTTTTTGCCGAAGATGATCTTTTTGAGAAAATAGCAGACGAAGAATTTGACATGACCGAGGAAATGCTTTTTCAATGCCGTGTAGAAGATATTAAACTGGCTATACAGACTTTACCAGACGGATACCGAACCATTATATCTCTACATTTATTTGAAGACGTTTCGCAGGAGGATATTGCAAAGATGCTTGAAATAAGCCATAATACAGTGCGTAGCCAATACCACAGAGCAAAGAAAAAAATATTTATGTTACTTAAAGACAAAGCTTATTATGGAACATGATTTTTTAAAGAAATATATTCAACAAAACAGGGATGCTTTTGATGATGAAGAATTGCCTTCAAAGGCTTTCGACCAAATCATGGGTAAGGTTAAGAAAGAAACCATTAAACCAAAACGTGCTTCTTTAAGGCCTTGGTTAGCCATAGCTTGCTCGTTGTTTATTGTTGTAGGGGCATTCTTATGGGCAAATAGAATGGAAAGACCTGAGCAGCCTTTACCAATAGCTAGCACAAAACCGATAACAAGCCCTGTAGATGAAAATAACAACAATGTTAAAGTTGTTGAAAGCA
>DDEP01000215.1 GCA_002336465.1 Pedobacter sp. UBA1951 | reverse complement strand
TAATTTAAGGACCGCAGTTATATGGGTTTTTATAACCTTAGTCATAATTTTAAGGGTAATAGCCCCTATAATGCCCGGAGCAGAATTTCTTGCTAATTTTTCAGGTATTGGAGCAGTAGCGCTTTTTAGTGGCGCATATTACAAAAAAAGCTGGATGGCTGTGCTTGTAGCAGTATCTACGCTTTTAATGAGTGATTTACTACTTGCTTTTGTTAAAGGATTTGATTACGGTTTTTACCAAGGTTGGTATTATACCTATCTGGCTTTATTTGCCATGATAATAACTGGATATGTAATGCTTAAAAAGGTAAATGTTGTAAATGTTGCGGGTGCTAGTTTGGCGGCTGTGTTTTTGCATTGGATTATCTCTGATTTTGGCGTTTGGTACGGTTCAACATTTTATCCGCAAACTTTAACTGGTTTTTGGGCATGTTTAGTAGCTGCTATTCCTTTTGAGCTGAGATTTTTATATGGTACATTAATTTATTCAACATTAATGTTTACTACTTTTGAATTGCTTAAAGCTAAATATCCTTGGTTAGCTTTAACAAATAAGGCCCATAATTAAGATCAACAAAAGAAAACTTTAAAATACCCTTTTACTTAAATGTAAAAGGGTATTTTTTTTAAATTTATAATATGAAAAAGAGACTGGTTGTATTAACAGGTGCAGGGATAAGTGCTGAGAGTGGTTTGAAAACATTTAGAGGAGCAGATGGTTTATGGGAAGGTTATCAAGTAACGGATGTAGCCACTCCCGAAGCGTGGAGGCGTAACCCAGAATTAGTTCAACGTTTTTATAATGAACGGCGTCAGCAAGTTTTAGATGCACAACCTAATTATGCACATGAAGCTTTAGCCTTGCTTGAGGATCAATATGACGTTCATATTATTACCCAAAATATAGATGATTTACACGAAAGAGCCGGATCGCAAAACGTTACACATTTGCACGGTATCATTACGTATGCGCAGTCAAGTATAGATGCAGGTCTTATTTATCCTATAAAAGGAAATGAGCTTAAAATGGGTGATCATTGCGAATTAGGTTCACAATTAAGGCCTCATGTGGTTTGGTTTGGAGAAGCTGTACCTAAAATAGAAGAAGCTGCCGAAATTTGCCAGACAGCAGATATTTTCTTATTAATAGGGACTTCATTAGCTGTTTATCCAGCCGCTGGATTAGTAGATTATGTTCCTGATCATACGCTTAAATATATTATAGACCCAAATATTCCTAATGTTAAGCACTATAAAAATATCATACCTATACATAAAAAAGCAACAGAAGGTATGGCAGATTTTCTATCCATGCTTAACACAAATGTTTAAAATTAATATTGGATGTAAAGTTTTTAAAACAAGAAAAAAGTCATATATTAGTGTGACAAATTTCTTTTTTATGAAAAATATAAAGTATGATATACAGGATTTACCTATGCAAATTGCATCAGAGCCTGAGGTTTTATATGCATCAGGTAAAAAATTGAATGAATATTCTATCGTAAAATTTAATTCACTTAATAAAAAACTCCTTTTTAGTCAGGTAGAGTGGGCCTCAATTCTGCATATAAGCGATAGAACATTGCAACGCTATTTAAAAGAACATAAACCTTTTGAGGGCTTGTATGCAGAGCACTTATACCAATTAGAAAATATGGCCGATCTAGCTCTAGAAGTATTTGGCCATACAGATGCAGTTAAATCATGGCTACAAGAACCTAAAAATGTGTTAGGGAAAGTACTTGATTTTTCTGCTTTGCAATCATTTTGGGGAGTAAAGTTAATCAGTAATGAGTTAGGCCGTATTCTTTATGGTGTTTATATATGATCGTATATAGGATAGCTCATGTAAAATACATTGATGATAGAGAAGGAATCGGAGCAAAGCTATTTGGCGGAAGATGGAACGAAATAAATAGCTCATGTCTTTATACCAGTCAGCATATATCATTAGCTTTTCTTGAAAAATTTGTTCACGCCAAAGCGAGAGAAGAGATGACCGATATGGTACTGATAGAGTTAGAGCTTCCTGATGAAAAGGAAATCATTTTAAATGTTGATGATAAGAAACTCACTAAAAACTGGCAAGACGACATCCATTATACCCAATGGATAGGGAGCCAATTTTTAGAAGATTTATCCATTCTTGCTTTTTCAGTACCTTCTGTTCTTGTTCCTTTTGAACGGAATTACATCATCAACACTCGTTCTTCTTTTTATAAAGAAGTTAGATTTAAAAGAACATTTAACCTCGTTACAGACCTCAGATTCCTGAGTAAATTACTTTAAACCATGTTGTGCCAATTTTATCTTTTTTAACGCTTACTTCGTATTTATTTGGCGTAAATAAGAGGCAGAATAATATTTTGTTTTAAGTTTTATATTATTGAAAATCAGCATTTTTAAATACGTTAATTTAAAGTAATTATTATTTTAATAATCGCTGAAAATCCTTGTTTCGATTAAAAATTCAAAATAATATTTTGTTTTGATATTTAAGCTGCTTATTTATAGGTGTTTAATTTATTTAATTGTATTATATGTTAATGTCTTTGATAGGCATCCCTGAAATCGCTTCGCATTGCTTTAAAACGCTCGGCAACAGTTACCATAAACTCTTCGTCTATAATCTGGAAAATTTCATTCACCCCTCCTCCGGTAAGATCCATTTCTGAAATTTTAAAACTTTGCTCGAGTTGGCCCTGCTCAAATTTGATGATGTACTTTTGTCCCATCTGAAAAATGGTAATCTTACATTCGGGGTGCGGTAATTCTGCTACTACTCTCATATTTACTTTTGAAAAAAAATCCCGGATATGCATATATCCGGGATGGTTATAATTAAAGATTTACGCCTATTTCTTTTAAAAGGAAATCTGCATGATCAATTTTTGAAGCGGCCCAAAGCACGTATCTAATATCTACACCTATAGAACGGCTGTAACTCTCGTTCCAAGCATAATCATTTATAGTTGCACCATATGCCCTGTCAAAATTAACTCCTATAAGTTCGCCATAGGCATTCATAATAGGAGAACCTGAATTTCCTCCAGTAGTATCCATGTCATATAAGAAGGCCACAGGAACATCGTTCAGTTCTTTTTTTACAAAAGGACCAAAGTCTTTTTTATTCCATAACGCTTTAATGATACTTGGATAATAAAAATCAGGATTTCCAGTAGCTCCCTTTTCTAAAATACCTTTAATACTGGTATAAGGAGACATATAAGTCGCATCGGCAGGAGAGTAACCTCTTACGTAACCATATGTTAATCTTAAGGTGCTATTGGCATCGGGTATAAAATTCTTATTCAAGAACTTTTCTTTAACATTCACGTAATCGCCCATTAATTTATTTAAAAGTCCGTCTCTTCTATCTTTTTCGGGCTTTAACTCGGCTATTTGTTTAGCAATGTCATTTTCAAAATTCAGTAAGGCATCGTTGTACCCCGAAAGGCTTTTGATAGATTTTAAAAGCGTATTGTACACGTATTCTTGATCTTTTAATTTGGTTAGACCAAAAGTATCGTTAATGTATTCATTGATGCCCGCTTCATTATTGCTTGTTCTTCCGGTAATTTTATCTACTACGCTTACTTTTTGATTTGCTGTAAAACCCGATGCATCTGTAAGCATCTTTTTGAAGATACGTCTATCAACATCAATATCATAAGCTTCGTAAATGGTGTTGAGCGTCTGTTTTAACTTAGCTATATTGCTATTGAAAAACGCTTCTTTTTGTGCGTTAGGCTGCTTATTTAACTCATTTTTAAAAATATTGATGTTTTTGGCTACATTCAATAAACTGGTAGAAGTATAGATTTGCCCGAACCATAAATCCCTACTGGCATCACTGTTTATCAGTTTATAAAGCTGATCAATATCAGATAAAAGATTACCATATTGGTTTTTCATATCAGTATTGTTATTGATAAAAGTAGCTAAGGCTGCATCTTCCTGTTTTTTCTGTTCTATAAGGTCGATGCCTTTAATGCCTGCAATTTTACCTCTGTAATTCTTCATTACGTTGGCATTACGCTTAATTCTAGTTGCAAGTTTTATTTCTGTGGCCTTATCTTTTTTCCCAACGTTTTCCATAGTTGCATTCTGGAAATCGTATAGGTCTGAAGTATAAGGAAGAACATACTTAGCTTGATATTCTATGAATTGCGCCGGACGGTGACGATATGTTTTTCCGGGATAACCTAAAATGAATACGAAATCTTCTTCGTTGGTGCCATGAGCATTAACTTTTAAGAACTTTTTAGGTGTATAAGGTACATTGTCTTTTGAGTATTTAGCTGGTTTGCCATCTTTTCCAACATAAGCTCTCATGAAAGAATAATCTCCTGTGTGTCTTGGCCATACCCAGTTATCAGTTTCACCACCAAATTCTCCAATCTGGCGATTAGGAACATAGACTAGTCTTACATCTTGTATGGTTTTATATCTAAATAATACATAGCTTTTGCCTATGAACATTTCAGATACTTCAGCTTTAATAGTAGGGTCTTTCTTCTCAGCCTCTAAAGCTAAGTTTTTCATCATATTGTTGATGATCTGTAAACGTGAAGCAGGATCGGTCACCTGAGCAACAGCGCCAAGCACCTTATCAGAAACATCCTCATAACTATCTGTAATACGGCAGGTAAGGCCTTTAGCTTCAATTTCCTGTTCACGGGTACGGGCAACAAAGCCCTTGTTAAGGTAATCATTTTCAGGTGTGCTAGCCAATTGCACAGCGCTAAATGCACAATGATGATTGGTAATGATCAATCCTTCGTTAGAAATAAAAGAACCAGTACAACCGCCTACATTTACCAAGGCATCTACCAAACTAATCCCATTAGGATTATAAACCTCATTCGGGTCTATTTTAAGACCTGCTTTTTTCAGATCCACTTTATGTATCTCGCTTAAAGGAAACATGCCTTCTTCGCGTAATTTATAACTGAATTGAAATAATCCGGCTACAATTAAAGCTCCTACAGCTAAAAACTTCTTATTCATTCTCCTGTATTTAAGTATTAAATCATGCAAAGCTAACTAAATTGTTGTTACCAAAGGTTTATTGTTGATTAGTTTTAGGTAGCCTGGGATTTTAATCAAAGTTTGTAGGTGGTTTAAATCAAAGATGTTTACATTTGTGCTATGGCCGAAGATTTATTGATCATTAAAGAAGCTTCTAAAGAAGAGAAGTACAAATCTATTATCCCACAAATTGAAGCTTTAGTAGCAGGAGAAAGCGATGTTATAGCCAATTTAGCTAATGTATGTGCAGCTTTAAAAGAGCAATTTAACTGGTTTTGGGTAGGGTTTTATCTTGTTAAGGATGATGAGCTGGTTTTAGGGCCTTTTCAAGGACCTGTTGCATGCACAAGAATAAAAAAAGGTAAAGGCGTATGTGGTACTTCATGGCAGAAAAAAGAAACGCTTGTAGTACCTAATGTAGATGAATTTCCAGGTCACATAGCTTGCGCATCTGCTTCAAAGTCAGAGATTGTATTACCTTTGGTCAAAGATAACAAAGTGTGGGCTGTACTAGATGTCGATAGTGAATATCTAACTCATTTTGATGATATTGATGCTATTTACCTCAATAAGATATTAGAATTTATCAATGGCTAAGCTTCCTGTTTCCTTTTATCAAGATCCCGACGTAGTTTCTCTTGCCAAGCAATTGTTAGGCAAACAATTGTTTACACTCGTAGACGGAGAACTCACGGGAGGTATCATTACAGAAACAGAAGCTTATAGAGGTGTAAGCGATAAAGCTAGTCATGCATATGGCGGTAGATTTACGCCCCGTACCGAAGTGATGTATAAGGAAGGTGGTATCAGCTACGTTTATCTGTGCTACGGTATTCATCACTTGCTGAACGTAGTTACGGCTGCTGAAGGAACACCTCATGCAGTTTTGATAAGAGGAATAGAACCGCAGGTAGGTATAGATATCATGCTACACCGCAGGAATAAAACTAAACTGCAACCTCAGTTGACCGCTGGTCCGGGAGCTTTGAGTCAAGCATTGGCTGTTGATCGAACATTGAATGGCAAAACCTTTAGCGGAGATGAGATATGGATAGAAGATCGTGGTATCCTTATTCCAGATCAACAAATCGTAGCATCAAAAAGAATAGGGATAGCTTATGCTCAGGAACATGCAGAACTGCCTTGGCGATTTTATATCAGAGGAAACCGTTTTGTTAGTAAACCCAATAAAGGCTAAGAGTTTTTAACAATTTTATCATTGCTCGGGCTTTTTCATTAATATTGAAACATGATTTTTGAGAACAATATTGCTTTTGCGCGTAGCTTGGATGAGCAGGATACGCTTGCGGGGATGCGTAATGAATTTCTTTTTCCTGAACAAAATAATAAACAATTTATATATCTGTGTGGTAATTCTTTAGGGTTGCAACCTAAAGTAGCTAAAGACGTATTACATCGTCAGCTTGATAACTGGAAAAACTTAGCAGTTGAAGGCTGGTTTGATGGACAAGAACCTTGGATGTTCTACCATAAGGAACTTAAAAAATTAATGGCTCCCATTGTAGGTGCAATACCAGCAGAAGTTTGCCCGATGAATACGTTAACTGTTAACCTGCACCTGTTAATGGTAAGTTTTTATCAGCCTAAAGGGAACAAGTATAAAATTATAATGGAGGCTGGTGCATTCCCTTCGGATCAATATGCTATTGAAAGTCAGGTTAAATTTCATGGATTTAACGCTGATGATGCTATTATAGAGGTAAAACCTCGTGAAGGAGAATATATACTAAGAACCGAAGATATTGTTAGAACCATTGAAGAGCATGGAGATGAAATCGCTCTAGTGCTTTTTGGTGGGATAAATTATTTTACAGGACAATGGTTTGACATGGAAGCCATTACCAAAGCTGGCCATAAAGTAGGTGCAAAAGTGGGTTTTGATTTAGCTCATGCAGCAGGAAATGTACCCTTAAAACTTCATGATTGGGATATTGATTTTGCCTGTTGGTGTTCATATAAATATCAGAATTCTGGTCCGGGAGGAATAAGCGGTATTTTTGTTCATGAAAAGCATTTTGCAGATGCAAGTTTACATCGTTTTGCAGGCTGGTGGGGGTATAATGAAGCGCAGCGTTTTAAAATGGAAAAAGGCTTTGTCCCAGAAACAGGTGCAGATGGTTGGCAAATAAGCTGTACTCAGGTTATGCCCATGGCATTGTATCATGCATCCTTAACTCTTTTTGAAAAAGCGGGATTTATGGATGCACTTAGAAATAAAAGTAAAACTTTAACTTCTTATTTGTTTTATATTATAAATGAGGTAAATAAAGAGTTAGGAGAGGAACAATATAAGATTATTACTCCTCAAAATGAAGAAGACAGAGGGGCTCAAGTATCCATTATTGCAAAAGCAAATGGTAAAGCTATTTTTGATCATTTGGTAGCTAATCACGTACTAGGTGACTGGCGTGAACCTAATGTAATACGTTTAAGTCCCGTACCAATGTACAACAGTTTTGAAGATGTTTATCTTACAGGAGAATTGTTGTTAGCCGTAGCCAGAAATATTTAAGATGATCAATTACAATCCCAAAGACTGGATCAGTTTTATTTTTCATATACATAAGGCAGATACATTCCACAAACTATGGAAGCTAATGGTCAGCGTAGCCATTTTTTCGGCCTTAATTGCCTACTTGGAACTTAATCATTTAAAACTGGCCGAAACTACGTATATCAAAAATATGGGTATGATGCATAACCTATTGGGTTTTGTTATTTCCCTTTTGCTGGTTTTTAGGACAAATACCTCTTATGATAGATGGTGGGAAGGTAGGCGAAACTTAGGTACATTGGTTAATGTATCCAGAAACTTTGCATTACGCATCAATGCACTAAATTTAGACGAAGAAGACAAGAAATTCTTTGTTTATGCCATACCTAAATACGCTTTTGCTTTAAAGGAGCACTTGCGTGAGAAGCAGTATTTTGGCAAAGATGCTATTTTGATTAAAATTGATGAGGGTAAACATATTCCTAATCAAGTTGCTGCAAGTATGATTTCGAGGCTTTATACATTGCAACGTAGCGGTAGGATAACAGGAGAGCAATTGATTACCCTAAACAATGATGCTTCACAATTTACAGAAGTATGTGGAGCTTGTGAACGAATTAAGAATACACCTATACCTTATTCTTATAGTGCTTTTATCAAGAAATTTATCTTTGTTTACGTACTTACTCTACCTGTTGGCTGGGTGTTTAGCCTAGGTTATTTTGTGGTATTGATCGTACCCTTTATTCTCTATGTCTTGGCAAGTTTGGAACTCATTGCAGAGGAAATTGAAAATCCATTTGGTACTGATGCCAATGATCTGCCTGTTGATGAGATTTGCAATAACATAGAAAAACATGTAGGAGAAATCATCAATTAATGATAAAGATTGCTTATCATCCTATTTATGCACATCCTTTACCCGAGAGACATCGTTTTCCGATGCTTAAATATGAGCTAATTCCGCAGCAGCTTTTGCACGAGGGCACGATTACTTCTGAAAACTTATTTAAACCCGAGCCTACCTTAGAAGAAAATATACTGGCTGTACATAATCCGTCGTACTGGTTACAGCTCAAAGAGTTACAACTACCCGCCAAAGAGCAGCGACGTATTGGTTTTCCGCTTGATGCTAGGCTTGTTGAACGCGAGATCAGGATAGCACAAGGTACCATTGATGGTGCTTTATGGGCAAAAAAACATAAAATTGCTTTTAACGTTGCCGGAGGTACCCACCATGCAGGCAGTTATTGGGGCGAAGGTTTTTGCTTATTGAATGATCAGGCTATTGCAGCACAGTACTTACTTGATCATGGTTTTGCAAAACGTATTCTTATTGTTGATTTAGATGTACATCAAGGTAATGGTACTGCGCAAATTTTTGAAAATGAAGACCGTGTATTCACTTTTTCTATGCATGGAGAAAAAAACTTCCCCTTCAGAAAAGAAAAATCAAGCTTGGATATTGCTTTGGCAGATGGTGTAAGCGATCAAGAATACCTTGAAACCCTAAAAAAGACCTTGCCTAAACTTATTGTTGAACATGAGGCCGATTTCGCTTTTTACCTTTCTGGTGTAGATGTTTTGGCAAGTGATAAGTTAGGCAAATTGGCTTTGAGCGTAAATGCCTGTAAAGAACGAGATCAAATTGTATTTGAAAACTGTCAGAAATACAATCTGCCGGTGCAGGTAAGTATGGGAGGGGGCTATTCTGAAGATATTAGAGTAATCGTAAATGCCCATTGCAATACTTTCAGAACAGCTTTTAATCTGTTTACTTAAAAAATACCATTCAATATAGGTCTTAATACCTTGCTGTATAAGAATGGTTTCCGATAAAAACAATATCTTATATAGTGTATTTTGTACAATTTCTATAAGCACTTTGCGGCTTGTATGACGCCTTTTTTTTTGGTAATTTAGGCGCAAAACATACAATAATGATAAATAAAGTTGTTGCAGATGCAGATGTAGCCATTGCCGACATTACAGATGGTAAAACTTTGATGTTGGGTGGATTTGGCCTTTGTGGAATCCCTGAAAATTGTATCACATCGCTCGTAAAAAAAGGTGTAAAAGAACTTACATGCATATCTAATAATGCAGGTGTTGATGATTTTGGCATTGGCCTGATGTTGCAAGGTAAACAGGTTAAGAAGATGATTGCCTCTTATGTGGGTGAAAATGCAGAATTTGAAAGGCAGCTATTAAGTGGGGAATTAGAAGTAGAATTGATACCGCAAGGAACACTCGCTACCCGTTGCTTAGCAGCAGGATATGGCATGCCTGCTATTTTCACGCCTGCAGGTGTGGGTACAGAAGTTGCTGAAGGTAAAGAAGTACGCAATTTTAAGGGTAAGGATTACTTAATGGAATATGCTTTTGATGCAGATTTTGCTATTGTAAAAGCTTGGAAAGGTGATACAGCGGGTAACCTGATTTTTCGCTCAACGAGTAGAAACTTTAATCCAATAATGGCCATGGCAGGTAAAATAACCATTGCCGAGGTAGAAGAACTGGTTGAAGTTGGCGAATTAGACCCAGACCATATCCATACACCCGGAATTTATGTGCATCGTATTTTTCAGGGTAAAAATTACGAAAAACGTATTGAACAACGTACCGTAAGAAGCAAAACCTAATGAAACAGTTGATAAGTATAGAAGAAGTGGCTATGTTTCTGCTTGCCATTTTTGCTTTTTCTTATTTAAACTATAGTTGGTGGGTTTTTCCTGCGCTGTTGCTATTGCCTGATTTAAGTATGCTGGGTTATATATTTAATACTAAAGTGGGAGCAATATTGTATAATGTTTTTCATCATAAAGCATTGGCAGTGCTCATATTCATTCTTGGTCTTCATTTTTCATGGCCAATGGTTGAGCTTACAGGTATTATGTTATTTGCCCATTCTAGCATGGACAGGGCTTTAGGTTACGGATTGAAATATTTTACAGGTTTTAATGATACCCATTTGGGTAAAATTGGCAAAAGAAATTAATTATGGCATTATCAAAAGAAGGCATAGCACAACGCATTGCCAAAGAAATAAAAGATGGTTATTATGTGAACTTAGGAATAGGTATTCCTACGCTGGTAGCCAATTATATCCCTAAAGGGATTAATGTGGTATTACAATCTGAAAACGGTTTATTAGGCATGGGACCTTTTCCATATGAAGGAGAAGAGGATGCTGATCTGATCAATGCCGGAAAGCAGACCATTACAACCTTACCGGGTTCTGTTATTTTTGATTCGGCCATGAGCTTTGGTATGATCAGGGCGCAGAAAATAGACCTGACCATATTAGGCGCCATGGAAGTTTCTGAAAATGGTGACATTGCCAATTGGAAAATCCCGGGTAAAATGGTAAAAGGGATGGGGGGTGCCATGGACTTGGTAGCATCTGCAAAAAACATTATTGTGGCTATGCAGCATGTAAACAAAGCAGGAGAAAGCAAATTATTGCCAGAGTGCACTTTGCCTTTAACAGGTGTAAAATGCATTAAAAAAATCGTAACTGAACTGGCTGTTTTAGAGGTTTTACCTGAGGGTGGGTTTAAGCTTTTAGAACGTGCGCCAGGAGTAAGTGTAGACTTTATTAGAAATGCCACGGCTGGGAAACTATATGCAGATGATGATGTGCCAGAAATGGTAATTGATTAATTTTTTTCAAACAATTTTTTATGGATTTATGTTTATAAGGCATCTTGTAATAAAAAAAATACATCCTAAATGAGAAAAAGTTTAATTCAAAAAAGCCTGTTGTTAAGCGCATTATTCATTCTGTTTACTCTTACCAATGTAAGTGCACAATCCAATGTTTTTAATCTTGTTGTTAAGGAAGATTTAATGGACTGTGTAGGCGTAGCACCTCAAAAATGCTATCAGGTAAAATATAGTAACAGTAAAGACTGGGAAGCTTTTTATAGCCAGATTTCAGGTTTTAAATATGAAGAGGGATACCGTTACACTTTAAAAGTAAGAAGAACGCGTTTGCAAAATGTTCCAGCCGATGCCTCTTCGTACAATTACAAATTAATAAGAGTTGTTAAAAAAGTAAAAATGAATACCAATCCTGCAAAAGGAAACAGCATGCTCACTTATATAACCGATCACAGTTGGAAATTGATTAGACTAGACGGACGTGATCTTAAAGAAGTACAACCAACCATTAATTTTGACTTTAATAAAAAAGTAATTTCAGGAAATGGAGGTTGTAATGGTTTTTTTGGTAGTCTTGAACTTAAAAAAGACGAGCTCACTTTTAGTAAGATAGGTAGTACATTAATGTTCTGTGAAGGTGAAAAAAGTAAAGTTGAAGGAGAATTTTTGCACTCGTTAGAAAAAGGACCTTATAGGTTTGATGTTGCAGACCAGACACTTAATTTCTATAAAGACAATAAATTGGTGTTGATGTTTGCAAAAACAGAAAAACAAAAGAAATAATCGATATTTGAGAAAAACTGCCCAAAGGCAGTTTTTTTATGCTTCTTAATCTTATGGATTTAAATCTCAAAAAATTCATTTTAGGATAATTTTATACCATTAAATGGGTTAAAGCACAGTATTTCTTGTAGCTTTGCCTCATCAAAAGAAATTCATATGAAAAGAACTGCAATCTCATTATGGGCTTTGTCCTTTTTGTTTCTTTTTTCGTGCAGTAACGAAAAAAAACTGCCAATTTTTGGCGAACGTAGCGTTAAAATTGTAAAAGGAGCCGATGGAATTGATAGGATAGATACGGTTTATAAAACCGTTCCAGATTTTAAATTTCTTAATCAAGATAGTGTTTACATCACTCAAGATGATTTTAAAGGAAAGATTTATGTAACCGATTTCTTTTTTACTTCATGTTCAACTATTTGCCCGGTAATGCACCGTAATTTGAAAGAGATTTATGAGAAGTTTAAGAGCAACCCTGAGATTATGTTCTTATCACACACCATAGATTTTAAATACGATAAACCTTCTGTGCTAAAAAAATATGCACAAAAACTGGGAGTAGATACCAAGAAATGGGAATTTGTTTACGGTGATAAAGAAAGTGTTTATACATTGGCAGAAAAAGATTATTTGGTTGCCGTAAAAGAAGATAGTTCTGCAACAGATGGTTATATCCATCAGGGATGGTTGGTTTTGGTAGATAAGCACAGACGTTTAAGAGGTGCTTACGATGGAACAAAAACCGAAGAAGTAGCCAAATTAGAAAAAGATATCGCTACCTTATTGACTGAAAAAGAATAGAAATGCGTAAATATATCTTAGCAATTACCTTTTCTTTAATGATTGGAAGCTTTGTTTTATCATGCCAGAGCGAAGATCAGATTGAGCAAGCGAAGTATCTAACTGGAGGTAAAGATCTTTATAAGACACATTGCCAAAACTGTCATGGCGAAAACGGAGAAGGATTGGGCCAGCTCGCTCCACCGCTTACCGATAGCGTGTTCTTAGCCAATCACAAGCAAAAATTGGCTTGCTATATTAAAAATGGACTTAGCGATACCATAACCGTTAACGGCGTAAAATATGATGGCAAAATGCCAGGGTTTAAGCAGTTGAATGATATAGATATAGCTAAGCTTATTGTTTACATTACCAATTCGTTTGGACATAAGCAAGGTATGTACAAGTATGAGCAGGTATCGGCAGATTTGCAGAACTGCAAATGATGATTACCGCTCAAAAATTAATACTTTTGCATTTTAATTTCCCTTAACATTGAAATATCCACATTTTAAAGATTTAATTCTATTTGAAAATCAAGACTATATTGTAGTAAACAAGCCGCCTTTTGTAGCTTCTTTAGATGAAAGAGGAGCTTCGGGGGCTGGAGAAGTAAATATTTTACGTTTAGCTAAACAATATACAGCCGATGCTCAGATTTGTCATCGTTTAGATAAAGAAACCTCGGGCGCTATGGTAATCGCTAAAAACCCTGAAGCTTATCGTTCTCTATCTATACAATTTGAAAAGCGAAGGGTAAATAAAACCTATCATGCAATTGTAGATGGTCAATTCCAATTTGATAATCTGCTGGTTGATTTACCTATTCTCAATGAAGGGAATAAAAATGTAACTATTGACAGGGCAGAGGGTAAACGTGCAGAAACTTATTTTAACTCGCTTAAATACTATAAACATTATACTTTGGTTGAGTGCAAACCTATAACAGGTCGTATGCACCAGATACGTATTCATCTTGCAACACAAAGAGCTGCTATTTGCGGCGATAGTATGTACAGGGGTAAACCTGTATATTTATCTAACATCAAAAGAGGTTATAAGCTTACAGATGAAGAAGAACAGCCTATTATTAAACGTTTTGCCTTACATGCAAGAAAAATCGTTTTTAAAGGTTTAGATGGTAACGACATTGAAATAGAAGCTCCTTATCCTAAAGATTTTGCCACGCTCTTAAAATTATTGGATAAATTTGATGCGTAATCGACTGAAATAAAAAAAGAAATTATGCGGACTAGGTTAGTTACATTTTTGGATCATTTAAATAGCTATAGAAAATCGAAAATATCTAACCGTAATTTTCTTGTTGTGGTATCTATACTGGTTGGTATCATGGCAGGTTTGGCTGCTTCATTGCTCAAAACCCTTACCCATCATATAGAACATTTTTTACAGAACGATCTGCATTGGCGATATAAATACTATTTATATTTTTTGTTTCCGGGTATTGGCATTTTCTTATCGGTATTGTATGTGCGCAAATTTATACGCAAAGGAAAATTTGAAACAGGCTTAACGCCTTTGTTATATACCATTTCAAAGAAATCGAGTAACGTAGAACCGCACAATAGCTATTCGCAAATTATAACAGCCGCATTAACTGTAGGGTTTGGTGGTTCAACCGGGCTAGAAGCTCCTATTGTTACCAGCGGTGCGTCTATTGGTTCTACTCTTGGCCGTTACCTAGGCTTAAGCTACCGTGAAATTACACTTTTACTGGCTTGTGGCGCTGCCGCAGGTATTGCTGGGGCGTTTAATAGTCCTGTAGCAGGTATAGTCTTTGCCATAGAAATCCTTTTGCCAGAATTTACTATCCCAGCGTTTATCCCTTTATTGCTTTCAGCAGCTACAGCATCTGTGGTAGCTCAGCTTTTTTATAAAGAACAATTGTTTTACCTCGTAACTCAGGGATGGGAAATGAAAGCATTGCTTTTTTATATTCTGCTTGCTGTATTAATAGGCTTGTATTCTATATATTTTGGCAAGGCCAATAGCTTAGTTAAGGGACTTTTTTATAAGATTGAAAATCCATACAGAAAAGTTATTGTAGGTGGTATTGGATTAGGTGTTTTGGTATTTCTGTTTCCTACTTTATATGGAGAGGGTTATTTAACCATTAAAGAATTACTAACAGGCAATTACAATGCGGTAGTGTCTAATAGCATCTTTGCCGACTATGGCAATTTCCCTATTGTGATTATCTTGTTTACAGTAGTCACTATTTTTGCTAAATCTTTTGCTACTTTGTTTACACTTGGAGCAGGAGGGAATGGTGGAATATTTGCACCCAGTTTAATCATTGGAGGTTTAATAGGTTTTGTGCTGGCTTATACGATTAATATTTCTGGGCTTGCCGAAGTAAACACGGCCAACTTTATTGTGGCGGGAATGGCTGCAGCTTTAGGGTCTATAATGCACGCTCCTTTAACCGGTATATTCCTCATAGCTGAGATAACGGGTGGTTATATACTAATGGTGCCTTTGATGATTACTACTGCTCTGGCTTATCTCATTAACAGGAGCGTGAATAAATATTCAATTTATACCAGACCTCTTGCAGAAAAAGGAGAGCTGTCTCATTATGAAGATAAAGATACTACTGTGTTGAATATGATCAAGCTTAAGTATCTGGTGCAAAGAGAAGCACTTACTTTAAATATAGATGAAACCATAACCGATAAAATTTCGGATATGATTGCTGCTAAACAAAGTGTATTTGCGGTGTTAAATGCTGAGGATGAATTGGTGGGACTGGTTTTTCTAAATGATGCACTCAATGCGATGTTCAATGCAGATGGTAAGGAGAATGCGGCAGGAATCAGCGTTAAGCAATTATTGAATAAACCCGAAGTGATATTGAATGCAGAAACAGACTTAAAAGAAGTTCTAAATCAAATGGACATCTCGGGCTACAACAATTTACCAGTAGTAGATGAGCGCAATAAATTTGTGGGCTTTGTAGCCAAATCTCAAATCTTTAATAAATACAGGGCTTTATTGGCACGTATGGCCGATTATATGAGTTAAAAAGCCCTGCTGTATAGCAAGGCTTTTTTATTGATTTAATCGTTTCTCTTCAATCCAAATTTTTCAATTTTACTGTAAAGATGGCTTCTTTGAATGTCAATCTCATCAGCCGTTTTAGATACATTCCAATTGTTTTTCTCTAGTTTAAATTTGATAAACTCTTTTTCAGCATGGTCTTTATAATCCTGAAAATTTGCAAAACTATCATAATTTAAACCAGCCGTTGCTGTATGCCTGCTTTGCATACCCGAAGCACCAGAACTGCTTGAATAGGTTGTTGAAGATGGATTGGCAAAAGCAACCACATCATGTTCAGTAATTACTTTATCGCTTAGGATAATTAATCTTTCGATCATGTTATGCAGTTCCCTGATATTACCTGTCCATGGTAATGCTTTTAAAGCATTCATGCCACCTTCGCTTATTTTCTTTACAGGCATACCGTAATCTGCACAGATTTCGTCTAAGAAGCTTTGTGCAATTACAGGGATATCATCTACACGCTCAGTTAAGTTAGGAACATGGATGTTGATCACATTTAAGCGATGGTAAAGGTCCATCCTAAAATTACCTGCTTCTATTTCTTTAAGCAGATCTTTATTGGTAGCGGCCAATACCCTTACTTTTACTTCTATTTCTTTTTCTCCGCCTACACGGGTAATTTTGTTTTCTTGCAAGGCTCTCAATACCTTGGCCTGAGCAGATAAGCTCATATCGCCAATTTCATCTAAAAAGAGCGTACCACCGTTAGCTAGTTCAAATTTACCGATACGTTGCTTAACAGCAGAAGTAAACGAACCTTTCTCATGGCCAAATAATTCACTCTCTATCAATTCAGAAGGGATAGCAGCACAGTTCACCTCAATAAGTTGTCCGTCTGCACGGTTTGATTTTTCATGCAACCATCGAGCTACCAATTCTTTTCCGCTACCGTTAGCACCTGTAATGAGAACACGGGCATCGGTAGGGGCAACACGTTCAATAGTTTCTTTGATACGGTTTATGGCATCAGACCCTCCTAATATTTCTCTTGTTTTACTAACCTTACGTTTTAAAACTTTGGTTTCGGTAACTAAAGAGCCTCTGTCTAAACCATTTCTAACGGTAATCAAAAGACGATTTAGATCAGGTGGTTTGGAAATAAAATCAAATGCACCTTTTTTACTAGCTTCAACGGCAGTTTCAACCGTACCATGGCCAGATATCATGATAAATGGCAGGTCAGGCTTAATGGTCAAGGCTGTTTCCAGTACCTCAATACCGTCCATTTTATTCATTTTGATATCGCAAAGAACGAGGTCGTAATCGTTTTTTTTGATCATTTCCAGGCCGTCTATGCCATTATCGATGTCATCTACTTCGTAGTCTTCGTATTCTAAGATTTCTCTCAGTGTGCTTCTAATAGCCCTTTCATCATCAATTATAAGCAGTTTCGCCATATGTATTTACACTTTAGTTCCATTGCGAATATATTACTTTTTGTTAAAATGTATATTTTTTTATACAATTTTAACAAGCTTTAAGAGGAGAGATAAGATAAAGAAAATGCAAGCCTGTAAGCCGGGTTCTGTATTTCAATATTGAAATTTCTATCATTAATCTAGTATAAATGTTGCCATTTACATCAAACGACCTACCCACTAACATCGAACGAGCAGCCCTACATGCGTTAGCCTATTTGGTCTTTCAATTCCCGGGGTTTACCAAAACGTTAATCACTTAACGAGATCGTGAGCTCTTACCTCGCGTTTTCACCCTTACCTTAGTTAAACTAAGGCGGTATCATTTCTGTGGCACTTTCCATAATTCAGGTTTTCATTCCTGAACCTCTTCCCGTTAGGAAGCGAGATGCTCTGTATTGCCCGGACTTTCCTCTTTCCCGTTAAACGGAACAGCGATAGAACGGCTTGCATTGTTGCAAAGTTAAGGTTTATAATTTAAAACCATATGTTTTTGAGCACTCATGATCATTAATTTATAGATTTGATAGTGTTTGCCTGTTAATAAAAACAGGCAGATAAGTGATAAAAACTGCATAGAGTTTCCTATATTCGCTAAAACTTATTAAGCATGTTTCCAACCGTATCGCACTTTATTTCCTATCTATTTGGTATAGAGATTCCTTTGCCTTTCAATACCTTCGGTGTATTTGTGGCTTTGGCTTTTGTCGCTGCCTATTGGGCCTTTACTCAGGAGCTAAAACGTAAGGAAGCACAAGGCATATTAAAACCTTTCAAAAAAACAGTAACTGTAGGCACACCTGTTTCAACAATGGAAATGGTATCTAATGGTTTCTTTGGTTTTATTATAGGTTATAAACTGATTGATGCCCTGATCAATTATAAGTTGTTTGTAGCAGATACGCAATCTTTCATTTTATCTGCCAGAGGAAACCTTTTAGGAGGTTTAGGCTTAGCTGCTCTTTTTGTATACTGGGCCTACAAAGAAAAAGAGAAAACCAAATTAACCAAACCTAAAACAACAGAAGTTACGGTACATCCTTACGAAGTGATGAACAGTATGGTGGTATGGGCTGCTGTTTTTGGTTTTCTTGGAGCCAAAGTATTTGATAATTTGGAGCATTGGGATAGCTTTATACAAGACCCTATAGGTGGGTTGCTTTCTTTTAGTGGACTAACTTTTTACGGAGGTTTGATCTGCGGAGGGGCTGCTGTATTATATATTGCTAACAAATATGGTATAAAGCCATTACATATGTTAGATGTTGGCGCACCCGGAATGATGCTAGCTTATAGCGTGGGTCGCATAGGCTGTCATTTATCTGGCGATGGCGACTGGGGTATCGTTAATTTACATCCTAAACCTTTTTCTTGGTTACCTGATTGGGCATGGGCTTATACTTATCCCAATAATGTAGCTGGTGAGGGCGTACCTATAGAAGGTTGTATAGGTAGGTACTGCAATGTATTACCTAATCCGGTTTATCCTACACCATTATATGAGATTATTGCAGCATTTATCATCTTCTTAATTTTATGGAAATTAAGAAAGCATATTCAAACACCGGGCATCATGTTTGGTATTTACCTGATGTTTGCTGGGGTAGAACGGTTTTTTATAGAACTGATCAGGGTAAACTCTAAATATAAGATAGGTAGCCTTTCATTTACGCAAGCAGAATTGATTTCGGTAATTTTATTTATTGCCGGCTTGTTGATGGTGTATTTTGCAGCGAAGAACAAAGAGAAACTGGCTAAATATTAAGCATGAATTACGAACTGATTTGCAATAAGGTTATAGCTATAGCCCGTTTAACCGGAAATTTCATTAGGAAAGAGGCAATGTCTTTTGATGCGGCCGCTATTGAATATAAGGGATTGAACGATCTGGTTTCGTATGTAGATAAAAATGCTGAAAANNTTGATCCTTTAGATGGTACCACCAATTTTATACATGGCATACCTACTTATTCTATCAGCATTGCTTTGTATGAAGAAAACAAACCTGTGGTTGGAGTGGTATATGAAATTAACCGGGGAGAAATGTTCTACTCATACAAAGGTGCTCCCGCTTACTTGAACAATAAGGAAATTACGGTTTCTAAAAATGCCTTATTATCACAGTCTTTATTAGCTACTGGTTTTCCGTATTACCAGTTTGATAAACAGCCTGAATACATACTTCTTTTTACAGAAATGATGCAAAAATGTCATGGACTGAGGCGCATTGGTTCGGCAGCAGTTGACTTGGTTTACGTAGCATGCGGAAGATTTGATGGTTATTTTGAATATAATTTAAATGCTTACGATGTTGCTGCAGGTGCTTTTATTGTGCAACAGGCAGGGGGGGTGGTGACCAATTTTTCGGGAGGAAATGAGATATTTAATACCAGAGAGGTTTTAGCCTCTAACGGATTGGTAACGCATGAAATACTAGCTACTATAAAGAAACATTTCAAGACATAAAAAAAGCTATCTGAAACTTGTTCAAATAGCTTTATTATTGAAAAATTAACCTAATAAAATTACATTGCTTCAGAAACAACTTCCTTAACTTCAGGAACCATACGTTGTAAAAGATTTTGTATGCCCGATTTTAAGGTAATTGTACTTGACGGGCATCCACTGCATGAACCTCTCAATTCTACCGTAACTATACCTTCATCAAAAGATTTATATGTAATGGCTCCGCCATCCTGCTCAACCGCTGGACGTACATAATCGTGTAAGATTTGCTGTATCTTAATTTCTGTTTCCGTTCCTTCAAAAGCAGGTGCTTCTTCAGAAACTTCTTTGATTTTTAACTCGCTTTCTACTGCACCTTTAACAAATTCCTTTAAAATTGCTTCTATATCACTCCAGTCTGCATCGTCGGTTTTAGTAATGGTTACAAAATTACTGGCAAAGAATACACCGTTAACAAAGTTAAATTTGAACAACTCTTTTGCAAAAGGCGATTTTTCTGCGCTTTCTTTTGTGGCAAAATCCTCACTTCCATTAATTAAAAGTTTATTTACCATAAACTTCATGGTTGCAGGGTTAGGCGTTTGTTCTGTATATACGTTTATAGTCATTTCTTAAAAATTAATCATACAAATTTATGTATTACTGAACGCATATTATAAGTGTTCTTGTCTGTATAAGGTCATTAATTAAAAAATACCCGTGTAATTAAAAGGCGTAATCTGCTTCAGTTCATTCTTAACGGTTTCGTTAACATCAAGTTCATCAATAAAACTCGCCATAGTTTGGGCAGTTATTTTTTGATTGGTACGCGTAAGAGCTTTCAAAGCTTCGTAAGGATTCGGGTAAGCTTCTCTGCGTAATACAGTTTGGATTGCTTCTGCAACTACAGCCCAGTTATTTTCCAAATCGGCCTCAATAGCTTCTTCATTTAAAATGATTTTGTTCAATCCTCTTAAAGTAGAATTGATTGCGATAATGGTGTGCGCAAAAGGTACACCAATGTTGCGTAATACAGTTGAATCAGTTAAATCGCGTTGTAAACGAGATATAGGTAGTTTTGCCGCTAAAAATTCGAATACTGCGTTGGCCATACCTGCGTTACCTTCTGCATTTTCAAAATCTATAGGGTTAACTTTATGTGGCATGGCAGATGAACCTACTTCGCCTGCTTTGATTCTTTGTTTGAAATAGTTTTTAGAGATGTAACTCCAGATATCGCGATCTAAGTCAATGATAATGTTATTGATACGTTTTAATGCATCGCATTGAGCAGCAAATTGATCGTAATGTTCAATCTGAGTAGTGTATTGCGCTCTGCTTAAACCTAAAATATTGTTAACGAAATTGTTAGAAAAATCTACCCAATTTACCTGGGGGTAAGCAATATGATACCCATTGAAATTACCTGTAGCCCCGCCAAATTTAGCACCATTAGGTATAGATTTTAATTGATTTACTTGGATAGTTAAACGTTCTACAAAAACCATGAACTCTTTACCTAGTTTAGTTGGAGATGCAGGTTGTCCGTGTGTATGTGCAAGCAAAGGAACATTTTTCCATTCATTGGCAAGTTCAGTTAATTTATCAATCAACTGTGTAACAGCTGGTAGATAACTTTCATTTAAAGCTAATTTGAAGGTATAAGGTATAGCTGTATTGTTGATGTCTTGCGAGGTTAAGCCAAAGTGAATAAATTCTTTGTAGGCTTGCAGGTTTAAGTCATCGAACTTTGCCTTGATAAAGTATTCTACCGCTTTTACATCATGGTTAGTTACGCTTTCAGTTTCTTTTACCTGTAGTGCATCGGCATCATTAAAATTATGGTAAATAGCTCTTAATTGAGCATATGTCTGCTTATCAAAATTTTCAAGCCCTGTAATTCCGGCCTCAACCAATGCAATAAAATATTCTATTTCTACAAAAACGCGGTATTTGATCAATGCATATTCAGAAAAGTAATTTGCTAAAGATTCGGTTGTTTTACGGTAACGGCCATCAATAGGAGAAATAGCCTGAAGGGGAGATAATGACATATTGTATTTGTTTTTTACCAAAAACGCAAAGTTAACATATCTTTTCTTTTTGCAATGGTTTGTTTTAAAACATAATTACAATATTTTAGAGGCTACAATATTAAGCCTTGTAAAAATCCATGAACCGCAAACATTTCTTATCCATTATTCCTGCTGGCGTTTTCTTGAGTGCATTTAATTTGAAGAGTTATGCTTCAGGCGCAGGAAATACCGCTCATCAATTTGCACCACGCATACCTCCGTCTTTGCTAAAAGGCGATACGATTGGCATTACTTGTCCGGCGGGTTATATTACGAGAGAAGAAATAGAGCCAGCGGTTAAACAAATGGAAAGCTGGGGCTTTAATATCAGGATAGGAAAAACGGTAGGAGCAAGAGATTTTACTTTTGGCGGCACGGATCAGGAGCGTTTAGAGGATATGCAAGCTATGCTAAACGACCCTAGTGTAAATGCTATTATGTGCGCAAGAGGTGGTTATGGAGCAATTAGAATTGTAGATCAGCTTGATTTTTCGCATTTTAAAGCACAACCTAAATGGCTGATAGGTTTTAGCGATATAACAGTTTTACATTGCCATATTAATAGTAATTATCATGTGGCCTCTATACATTCTAAAATGTGCAACAGTTTTCCCTCTAACTGGGATTTGGCCGAACCTATACAGGTAGATACCATAAATTCTATAAGACAAGCTTTAACGGGTGAGAAAATGAAATATACCGCTGCATATAATTCAAATAACAGAGCTGGTATTGCAAAAGGAGAATTAATAGGTGGCAACCTGCGTTGTATTGAAAATTTAGCTGGCAGTAAATCTGAAATAGAAACCCGTAACAAGATATTATTTGTAGAAGATACAGGAGAATACCTGTATTCTATTGATAGGATGTTCTACAATCTAAAGCGAAGTGGAAAATTAGATAAACTGAAAGGTTTGATTATAGGTGGGTTTAAGCTTAAGAAGGACGATGAAGGCGAAGAATTTGGAAAAACGATTGTAGAAATTGTGATGGATAAAGTTTCTGAATATGACTATCCCATATGTTTTGATTTTCCGGTTGGCCATCAGAAAGCCAATTATGCCCTGAAATGTGGGGTTAAACATGAATTGCAAGTAACTGATGCAGGTACGATTTTATATGAGATTTAATCTAATATAAAAACCGAGGTTTCTTCATGCCTTGAAGCTACGAACACTTCTGTTTGTAGGGAATGTGATTTAAAGAGATTGTACACCAAATCTGGACAGTTGTTGTCTTTGCTCAAATGAGAAAGAAACAGATAGCGTAATTTTTCAGATTGATGATTCTTAAAAAGCTCAAGCGCTTTTGAATTAGATAAATGGCCATTACCGCTTCTGATTCTATGCTTGAGGTAATAAGGGTATCTGCCTTTTTCGAGCATATCTTCATCATAATTGGCTTCTAAAAATACAGCATCACAATCTTTAAAATGTAGGGTCAAATTTTCACATACATTTCCGATATCGGTAAATACGCCGATTTTATTTTGCGCATTACCAATTACAAAACTGTGCGGTTCTGCGGCATCATGAAATTTGGCGAAGGCTTTTATGTTCAGGTTTTCTATACTGATAATTTCATCAGTTTCAAAGAAGTTAACCAAATGCTCAGGTAAGTTTAAACCACTGTTTAAGAGTGTTTTTAGCGTGATATATACGGGTATTTGGTATTTTTTTGAAATTACACTCAGCCCTTTTATATGATCGCTGTGCTCATGGCTTATAAATATGGCTTTAACATTTTCAATAGCCAATCCCAACCTGTTTAACCTGATCAGGGTTTCTTTACAGCTTAATCCTACATCAACCAGTACAGCATGTTCTTCATTTCCAATGTAAAAACAATTGCCGTTACTACCAGTATTTAAAGATGCAAAATATAAAGCCATATCAAGTGCAAAAATGCTGATTTAAAATCTCATTTTTAATAAATGTGCATAAAAACAAAAGCCGATTTTGAAACTATTTATTGGGTATAGAGAATCAGCTAGATGTTGATTGTTGATAAATAAAATATAAAAAAAGTGCATTTAATCGAAAGAAGTGCTTGTTTTTTCCGTTTAAATGATATATTTGACTAACAAAAAAATTAAAACAATGGAAAAATTTGCAAAAGTTAAAGAAGTAGTAGCTGCAATTGAGGCAGACGTTGAGAAATTTTATAATGCAGGTAATTCAGCTGCAGGAACAAGAGTACGTAAAGCTATGCAAGATTTAAAAGGCTTAGCTCAAGAGATTCGTACTGAAGTTACAGAAAAGAAAAACAGCGCAAAATAAGAAAGACGCTCTAAAGTAATTTTATAAAAAACCCGCTTTAATAAACATTAAAGCGGGTTTTTTATTTTCAATCATAATTGATTGAATAAAAAAATCCGGAAGCTTAACTCCCGGATTTAACCCATATTTATGGGAGAATTATTTTAATTTAGCCAAGGCTTCTTTTATGCGACGAAGCGCTTCTTTTAAGCTTTCATCAGAAGCTGCATAAGATAATCTGATGTAATTGTTATTTCCAAAGCTATCGCCGCCTACAGTTGCTACATGCGCAGTATTTAATAGGTACAGCGCCAAATCAGCAGAGTTTTCTATAACCTTGCCTGTTTCATCTTGTTTACCAAAAAAAGAACTTATTTCGGGGAAGAAATAAAATGCACCTTGTGGTAAGTTGGTTTTAACGCCAGGTATATCATTCAATAAATTATAAACCAGTTCTCTACGACGCGCAAAAGCTGCTTTCATTTCCATTACACTATCTAAACCATGCTCATAAGCGGCTATACCGGCACGTTGTGCAATAGAACAAGTACCTGAGGTAGTTTGTCCCTGCATTTTATCATTGGCCGCAGCTAATTCTTTACTTGACGCAATATACCCTAATCTCCATCCCGTCATTGCATAGGCCTTAGAAAAACCATTTACGATAATTACACGCTCTTTAATTTCAGGGAATTGTGCAATAGATTCATGTTTATCTATGAAGTTGATATGCTCGTAAATCTCATCAGAAATGATAAAGATATTAGGATGCTTCTCAAAAACTTTAGCCAAAGCCGCTAGTTCGGCCTTGCTGTACACAGAACCTGTTGGGTTACATGGAGAAGAGAACATGAACAACTTACTTTTAGGCGTAATTGCAGCTTCAAGTTGCTCAGGGCTGATTTTAAAATCGCTTTCTATCGTAGTATCAATATAAACAGCTTTACCTTCTGCCAAGGTTACCATTTCAGAGTAAGATACCCAGTATGGCGTAGGGATAATTACCTCATCACCCGGATTGATCAGTGTTAAAATAACATTAGACAGCGATTGCTTTGCACCTGTTGAAACCACAATCTGAGACATATCATAATCTAGATTGTTTTCTCTTTTTAACTTGCTAGCAATAGCTTGTCGCAGTTCAGGGTAGCCCGGAACAGGAGAGTAGCGGGTGTAGTTTTCATCTAGTGCTTTTTTAGCTGCATCTTTAATATACTCAGGTGTATTAAAGTCTGGTTCGCCTACACTTAAATTGATAACGTTAATACCTTTAGCTGCTAACTCGCGGCTTAGTTTGGTCATCTTAAGCGTTGCAGATTCTGATAGGCTGTTGATTCTGTCTGATAAAAATGTCATGGTCGTAGTTGAGAAAAACAAATATAGAAACTATTTAACAAGGCGCTAAAAAAAGATAATTTTTGTAAGAAATGGTGGTTTTAGTTGTACTTTTACCAACAAAATTTGGTTTATGCATACAAATAAAAAAGCAATTTTGGTGTCACTCTGCGTAGGAGTAATATTAATGGTTGTCAAGTTTGTGGCTTATGCCATAACAAACTCAAATGCAATACTTACTGATGCTGCCGAAAGTATTGTAAATATCGTGGCCAGTTCATTTGCTTTTTACAGTATTTACCTTTCTACGCAGCCCAAAGATGAAAACCATCCCTATGGACATGGAAAGGTAGAATTCTTTTCTGCTTTTATAGAGGGGGTGCTTATCGTGATCGCAGGACTTATTATTGTCCTAAAATCGAGCTATGATCTTTTTTATCCTAAACATATACAGCAACTTTTTGAAGGTGCCATTATTATTGGTATTGCGGGATTGGCTAACCTTATTACGGGTTTATATTTGATTAAAACCGGAAAAGCCAATAAATCGCTTACTTTAGAGGCCGATGGAAAACACCTTTTAACAGATACAGTAACCAGTGCAGGTTTAATTGTTGGTATTCTTTTTATCGAATTTACAGGTATTTACCAGTTAGATAGTGTCATTTCTATTATTGTTGGTCTGTATATTATTTTTTCGGGCTACAAGCTGATCAGAAAATCTGTTGGCGGATTAATGGACGAGAGTAATATTGAATTGGTGAGCGAAGTAGTGAATATCTTACAAGAAAACAGGCATAACAGTTGGATTGATGTTCATAATTTAAGAACACAACAATACGGAGCCGATTTGCATATAGATTGTCATGTAACCTTGCCTTATTATTTTGATCTGAACCGCGTTCATAAGGAGATTTCAGATGTAGATCAATTGATTAATCATTCAACTGGACATAAAACAGAGCTTTTTATCCATGCTGATCCTTGTTTACCAGCTTGCTGCAACTATTGTAAAATGACCGACTGTCCGGTAAGGGCCGAAGCCTTTAAACGCGAAATTGTATGGAACTTGGATAACGTAACAAAAAACCAGAAACATTTTAGTCAATGAGTTATTTTAACGTAAGAGTGTATGGATTGTTGCTCAATGAAAACAATGAGGTTCTATTAAGTGACGAGTTTGAGGTAGGCAGACATTTTACCAAGTTTCCGGGAGGCGGACTTGAATTGGGCGAAGGACTTATAGAAGCATTAAAGCGCGAATTTATAGAAGAATGCCAAACCGAAATAGAAGTTGTTGCGCATTTTTACACTACAGACTTTTACGAAAAATCATCATTTAATGACAGTCAGGTAATCAGTATTTATTATTTGGTTAAAGCTGTTTCTACTTTAAATGTTACACCTAAAGAAAAAGCATTTGATTTTGAAACCGGATTGTTTCAAAGTTTCAGATGGAAAAGCATAAGTTCCCTACAAGTAGAAGATGTAACCTTTAAAACCGATAAAGTTGTTGTAGAACTGTTAAAGCATAAATTGTAAAGTTTTACGACACGTTAATTTTTTCGTTAAAGTTTAATTTTTGAATTTTTAAACGGAATAAATGTAGTTTTGTGGGGTTAAAACGGCAGATTCTTATTTAATGAGCAATTTAGAAGAAAGAGACAGAGCGGTAATCTGGCATCCATACACCCAGATGAAAAATGCCCTTACACATATTCCCATAGTAAAAGGCGAAGGTGTTTATTTATTTACAGAAGATGGCACACAATATATTGATGCCGTATCATCGTGGTGGGTAAATATACATGGACATGGCAACACTGTTATTGCAGATGCCGTTGCCAAGCAAGCCAGAGAACTAGAGCATGTGATTTTTGCCGGATTTACGCATGAACCCGCCATACAACTGGCAGAAAGGTTATTGAATTTGTTGCCCGGAGATCAGAAAAAGGTATTCTATAGCGATAATGGTTCAACCGCAGTAGAAGTTGCCCTAAAAATGTGCCTTCAGTACTGGCATAACAAGGGTGTTACCCAACGCAAAAAAATCCTCGCTTTTAAAAACGCTTATCACGGAGATACTTTTGGTGCCATGGCTGTTAGTGCTCGTAGTATTTTTACACATCCTTTTAGTGATTTGTTATTTGAGGTAGATTTCATCGATTTACCTAATGCTTCGAACATTGATGTAATCAAAGAAAAAATTACTGCAATAGGAGATGAGGCTGCATGTTTCATTTTTGAACCTTTAATATTGGGTTCTGGTGGTATGTTAATGTATGAAGCCGCTTACTTAGATGAATTGGTAACTTTGTGTAAAACACAGGGTATCTTAACCATTGCAGATGAGGTTATGACCGGGTTTGGACGTACAGGTACTTTTTTTGCTTGTGAACAACTAACTTCAAAACCTGATATTTTCTGTTTGAGCAAAGGCCTAACCGGAGGTACCATGGCTATGGGAATAACCACTTGTAACCAACAGATATTTGATGCTTTTTATAGCGATGATAAGCTGAAGACACTTTACCACGGACATTCTTTTACGGCTAACCCCATTGCTTGCGCTGCATCTTTGGCAAGCTTAGATTTGTTGTTGCAACCCGAAACTTTGGCAAATATTAATCGCATTAAAAAACAACATGCTCAATTTGCAGAACGGATAAAGCATCATCCTAAATTAAAAGAGGTAAGACAAACAGGAACTATTTTAGCCTTAGAATGGGCTACATCAAATGAAACTTCTTACCTGAATAATTTGAGAGATAGTTTATACAACTACTTTTTAGAACATTACATTATCTTGAGACCTTTGGGTAATATTATCTATATATTGCCTCCATATGTAATTTCAGAACAAGATTTAGACTACATTTACCAAAATATAACAGCAGCATTAGAAATATTTTAATATGCAGATCACCCCATTATTACAACATATTGTAAAACATACGGCTATCCACAGCAAATGGCTTAATACCTTGTCTTTTATGGAAAATGCAGGCGCAAAAAAAATATCTGCATCAGAACATAAAGAACAGGTTACTTTATTGGTTTTGAAACATGCTGCCGAAGAGCATCGTCATGCTTTTTATTTGAAGAAGCAATTGGCTAAGCTTGATGAGCATTTATGCAAAACCTACACACAGCAAGAATTATTGGCGCCTTCACATACTAAATATTACCTGCATAATTTGGATGTTAAAGTATGCCGTTACCTCAAAAAGCATTTTAACCTTTCGGGATACGATTTAAAGTTTGCCGCATATCTTTTTGTTACTTATGCTATAGAAGTAAGAGCAGATGAGCTATATCCGGTTTACCAGCAGGTATTAAATGAAGCGCAAAGCAAAGTAACTGTAAAATCTATCATTTTGGAAGAAGAAGGTCATTTAGAAGAAATGATCAACCAGTTGAACGAGTTTTCTCCAAACTGGAAACAACACGCAGATGAAATTGTTAAAATAGAAGATGATATGTTCAAGATGTGGATGCAAGCATTGGCAAATGAACTTCAAGTGGCTGTAAATTAGTTTATCTAAAAAGTAAGATATGTCTAAATTTTCCGAATTAATTAATGGTGATCAGCCAGTTTTGGTTGATTTCTTTGCAGAGTGGTGTGGGCCTTGCAAAATGATGGCCCCGATCTTAACAGAAGTTAAAGCTGAACTTAAAGATCAGATAACTATTATAAAGGTTGATGTAGATAAAAACAATGCTGCAGCAACGGCATATAGTGTTCAGGGTGTGCCTACTTTCATTTTATTTAAAAAGGGTAAACAGGTTTGGAGACAAAGTGGTGCTCTACCTGCGCAACAATTAAAACAGGTGATACAAGACCACCTGTAATATTTACGTTTTAACTGTTCTTATTGCAGAGTTCATAAGCTTCTTCATCTATAAACCAGTTTAACGGCGATTTTGCCGGATTAATTAACTGGGCAGGAAATGAAGCATAATCTTTTTGGGGTCCTAATACATGATATAATGCTGTTGCTTTGCTCTTTCCAAATGTAAGAAAAGCAACATTTGCTGCCATATTGATCAATGGAGCTGTAAAACTTATCCGGTAAGTATCCAGTTTCTCTACAAAAACGGCCTGCACATCAGCTTCCGTAACATCGGTTAAAGTGGTATGCGGAAAAATAGAAGCCGTATGTGCATCATCGCCCATACCCAACAAGACAAGGTCAAAAATAGGCTCTTTACCTTCAAAATGCTTGTCTATACTTTTTTTATAAGCTTTAGCTGCATCTTCTGGTTGCAGGTAAGTATTTACATAAAAAATATGCTCAGCAGGTGTTTTTAAATGATCAAAGAGTGTTTCG
>DDEP01000126.1:3229-7317 GCA_002336465.1 Pedobacter sp. UBA1951 | reverse complement strand
TAAGTACAATAAACCTTTAAATAATCTGTTACATTTCGACAAGCTCAATGTGACAATCCTTTAATAGGCTAACCTATTGCTTAGAAGCCCTGATCATTTGCCCAAAATCATATTTCTTGGCCATGGCATCAACAATCATAACCAAACGTTTAGTACGTGTAGGCTCCGTCTTTGCAGAATTGAGCCAATTGATATAATAATTCTGGTGCGATTTGGGCATTTTCAGGAAAGTATTCAAAAATTCAGGCTCATCAGAAAGGCAAAGTTCAAGGTCATCGGGTATCTCAATCTTAAAATCAGCATCAAAGCTCAATTGCAATAACACTTTTGTTCCTTCCTCTTTCTTCAGTTTTTTACGCAGAGTGCTTTTCAAAGCCAAAATAAAATCGCCCTCCCCCATAGGTACCAAAGACATTCCGCTAACTTCAACTTGATCTATCTTCCCTTTAACCCTAAAACTTTTTTTGTCTCCAGCTTTTATTTGTTCAGCTATTGCACTTGGAATAAAAACATAGCTCCAACCTGTTTTTTCACCCTTTTGGTCAAATTTTTCTATTTCAGCCTCGAATTTTACCATGTTTTAAAGATAAAAAGAAATAAAACCAGTACAAAAAAGCCTACCAAAATGTCAGACTTAAAAGAGCACTTATAATGAATTAAAATATTTATCTCTTTATCACCCGGACTGTTTCTGTTATTGTTTTTCCCTGTAAACGTATTAAATAAATACCCGATGTAAAATCTTTGAGCGATAACCGCTTGGAAACTTCATTTAGATTTATCGATTTTTGAAATAACTGCTTACCATTCATATCAAAAACTGATAGTTGCGTAAACGCTTTGCCCCTCAAATCTACTTCTACCCAATCGGTAGTGGGATTGGGGTAAAGCCCAACGCCTGATGTCGTGATACCGAAGTTTATAATTCTGATACCCAGTTCAGTGGTTTTCCCATCATTATCTACTTGTACCAGTTTATAATAGTTTTTGCCGTTTAAAGGAGTGTAATCGTAGAAAGTATAGTTTTTAGTAGTAGCCGATACCATCCCTATTTTCACAAAACCTTCTACCCCTCCTTCTTCCAATCTTTCAGCTCCCTCTCTGTAAATCTCAAAATCTTTATTGTTAACTTCATGTGCGGTTTCCCATTGCAGTTTGGCATGGCTGCCATCGGCTGTGGCGGTAAAGTAAACCAGCGTAACAGGCAATACAGGATTACAATTTTCATTATAACTTGCTGTTCTGTCTTTTAGCCAATCGTCGGCATCATTTGCGTTTGAAACATTATCTACCTCTATGCAGCTCAGGCTTGGATTGTTTTGCGCATACATCCGCGTAAAATGTGGATGATTGCCATTTTTCAGGTTAAGTGCTGTAAGCTGGTTGCTTCTACAATCCAGTCTGATTAAAGCCCTGTTTTTACTTATATCCAGATGAGTTAACTGATTGCCGTAACAATATAATGTTTGCAATACGGTATTTTGGCGCACATCCAAATCTGTCAGTTGATTGCTGTAACAGTATAACGTCTTCAAATCTGTATTTTGGTGCACATCCAACTGAGTTAATTGGTTACTGTAACAGTATAATGTTTGCAAAGCGATATTTTGGCGTATATCCAAATTTTTAAGCTGGTTGCTGTTACACTCTAAAATTTGCAATGCGGTATTTTTGCTTATATCCAGATGAGCCAATTGATTGTTAGAACAATTTAATGTTTTCAGGGCGATATTTTGGCTCACGTCCAGATTAGTGAGATTGTTGTTATTACAATATAATCCTATAATTTTTGTAAACGCTTCTATGCCGGTAAGATTGGCAATGCCTTTGTTGGCACAATTTATAAATTCTGTAAAAGCTTCGGCTTCTGAAACCTGTATTTTCCCATCTCTGTCTGTATCAATTCTAGGATTGTGCGCCAGTAAAGCGGCTTTAAAATTGGCATCAGGAATGTTAACTACCTGACGACAATCGATACTGAAGCTTGCTGTTGCACCTATATTCCAATTACCAAAAGATGTATAATTATTGGCAAGATCAATATCATCTACCTGTATGCAGCTTAGGTTTGGGTTGCCGTTAGCAATTAAGGAATTAAGCCTGTTATTTTTACCATTTTTAAGATTAAGGCTTGTCAGTTGGTTGCTGTGACAATTTAATGATAGCAAAGCGGTATTTTTGCTTACGTCCAAATTAGTAAGTTGGTTGAGTGGACAAAATAATTCTGAGATTTTCGTAAACGCTTCTATCCCGGTAAGGTCGGCGATGCCTTTGTTGTTCACCCGTATCGATCCTGTAAAAGCCTCTGCTTCTGAAATCTGTATTTTCCCGTCATCATCTGTATCAATTTTTGGGCTGTGCGCCAGCAAAGCGGCTTTAAAATTGGCATCGGGAATGTTAACTACCGGGCGGCAATCGGTATTGTAGCTTGCAGTAGCATCTATTTGCCAATTATACCAAAGTGTATATAAACTGGCAAGGTCAATATTATCTATCTGTATGCAGCTCAGGCTTGGGTTACCTGTAGCATCAAAGTCAATAATAATGCTATTATTACCATTTTTAAGGTTAAGGCTTGTGAGTTGGTTTCCAGCGCAACTCAAAATTTTCAAAGCGGTATTTTTGCTTACGTCCAAATTAGTAAGTTGGTTAGATTGACAATATAATGCTGTGATTTTTGTAAATGCTTCTATCCCGGTAAGGTCGGTAATGCTTTTGTTGCTACACTTAATGGCCCCTGTATAGGCTTGTGCTTCGGAAATCTGTATCTTCCCATCGTTGTCAGTATCAATTTTTGGGCTGTGTGCCAATAAAGCGGCTTTAAAATTGGCATCGGGAATGTTTACTATCTGTGCGTTCGCATAATGACCTAACAATAAGGCTAGGAACGTAAAAAGGATTTTCTGCTTCATTAGCTATAGATTTGAGACAGCACAAAACTATAGCCCTTTACCTCTCAAATATGCTCAAAAAGCACTCATATATGCGTAACCAAAACTACTTTCTTAATGATTTTACTTCTGTCGGCAAGATTTTGTACGTTTTTTTAAACACCCTGCTAAAGTTGGCCGAACTGCCAAAGCCCAGTTCGTGGGCTACCTGCTTTACCTGCATCCCGTTTTGAAGCTGGGCAAAGGCATAGCGCATTTGTACATCCCTAAAATAATCGAAAGCAGAATGTCCCATCTGCCTTAAGAACTGCCTGCGCATGGTAGATACGGTCATGTTTCCAATATCAGCTAACATTTCCAATCCGGCAAAACCTTGCTTAAAATGTTTATCAAGATGCGCTTTTATTTTTTCGACACCATCAAATTCACGATCTACGGGAGGGGTATTTAATACGGACGAAGGGTCTGCAACAATACTGAAAAAATCTGCGATGAGCGTTAAGGATAGCTTCCGTACCACCATGGGGTAAACCGGCGACCTTTGTGATTTCAATAAAAGTTGGTCCAGTTCATCAAAGGTATCTTTGTAAAAGCTATCGCTAAAGTAGGCCATTCCTTCCATTTCCTTTTTGATTACTTTCATAAAGGGTGCTTCTTGGTTTACCTCAGAAAAATCTATTCCTTTATCGAGCCATTCTTTTGTAAAACAGAAAATAAACGCCCTTACTCCTGCGCCTTTTTCAAAAAGCGTTTCATAATCAAATTCATTATTATANNATTTTGGTTTGGTCTATGGCCGTCATATCTACCACAAATAAATAACAGCCCTCATCTATTTTCTCGTACTGAAATGTGGTGTTTAATTGCGGACTATTGGCTACCAATACGTGATTGCCTTTATCATGTAATACGCTCGGAATAGTTACTGCTTCTGCAATAAACTTCTCTGGATAGGTCATTTTCCAAGCTGAAAGGTTACTTGCCATAAAAAATTGAGTTTCTATGGTGCTAAGATAAAGATTTGGTTAAATACGCTTAAAACTCTCGTTCTACTCCCAAACCAAATAAGGCAAAATCATACTTTACAGGGTCTTGGGCATCAAATTGTTTTAGGTTTTCGGTAAGCTCTACTGCGGTTAGCCAATCTGTTTGCTTACGCCCAATTAAGCCGAAATGCCTTGCTACCCTATCTACATG
>DDEP01000126.1:0-3111 GCA_002336465.1 Pedobacter sp. UBA1951 | reverse complement strand
TGCAATGGCGATGAAATATGCTTTATCGTTCTACGTGGAAAATCTGGCAGGCTAAAAAAATAGGAACGGAAGTGATTTAGCGCTTTTTCGATGGTGAAATTAGTGATGGTCAGTTCAGCGCTATAACACGTTGAGGAACTTAATTCCGCATTTGAACTTTCATACTCAAAACTCATATAATCCGTCCTGTAAGTTAATGCATTGGGTACAAAAGCGGTTTCTAATGAGTTGGATTGTTGGTAATGATACTTAAAAAACGCTACGAAATACAACAAATCCGTATCGTTAAAAGTGCGGTGCTTAAAACCTAGTAGCCCTTTCAAATCATCATCAGAATGGTTTAAGATAAATTGATAGGGTTGGTTATCCATTCTCGAAAACAATTCATTGCACTTATTAATAATTGTTTTACGCTGCCCCCAAGCTAAAATTGCCGCAAAAAATGCGGCAATTTCAATATCTTGTTTCAGTTTATACTGATGTGGAATGCTGATTGGGTCGTTAGCAATAAAACCAAGTTGGTTGTACTGCAAAACCTTTGCATCCAAAAAATTCTTTAATTCAGTAAACTGCATTTTAACCTTGCAAAGCCTGTTCTAAATCTGCAATTAAATCATCAATATCTTCAACTCCAACGCTTAAACGTAATAAATTATCAGTTACCCCTACTTTTTCACGTTCTTCTTTTGGTATAGAGCCATGGGTCATGGTTGTTGGATGATTTACCAAGCTTTCAACTCCACCCAATGATTCGGCTAATGAAAAAACTTTAAAGCGTGAAGCCACACGGAAAGTTTCCTGTAAATCCGCATCTTTTAAAGTGATAGAAACCATACCTCCAAAACCTCTCATCTGCTTTTTAGCAACATCATGGTTAGGATGATCTTCAAAGCCTGGCCAGTAGATTTTATCTATTTTTGGATGATTTTTTAAATATCGAGCTACCTTTTCTCCATTCTCGCAATGCGCTTTCATACGCAGATGAAGCGTTTTTATCCCTCTTAAAACCAAAAATGAATCTTGTGGTCCCGGAGTTGCACCGCATGCGTTATAAACAAAGAACAAGTCTTTATACAATTGTTCATTATTGGTTAACAAAGCTCCCATTACCACATCAGAGTGACCGCCTATATATTTGGTAACCGAATGCATGACCAGATCAGCGCCTAAATCTATTGGGTTCTGTAAATAAGGTGAAGCAAATGTATTATCAACTGTTAACAAAATACCATATTGCTTGGTTATTTTAGCCATACCTTCAATATCAATAATACGCATAGTTGGGTTGGTAGGCGTTTCTATCCACACCATTTTGGTATTTGCATTGATATAAGGAATGATATTTTCTGGTTTTGACAAGTCTAGAAAATGAAACTTGATACCATATTTCTCATAAACCTTTGTAAAAATACGGTATGAACCACCATATAAGTCGTTTCCTGTGATCACTTCATCGCCCGGTTTAAGCTGACGCAAAACACAATCAGTTGCTCCCATACCACTGCTAAAAGCTAAACCGTACTTACAGTTTTCAAGTGCCGCCAAACAATCTTCTAAAGCTTTACGCGTAGGGTTCGTTCCTCTTGAATATTCGTAACCTTTATGGTCGCCGGGCGATTTTTGCCAGTAAGTAGAAGTCTGGTAAATCGGCGTCATCACCGCTCCCGTTGTTGGGTCGGGCTCTTGCCCTGCATGAATAGATTTTGTTGCAAATTTCATTTCTGTATTTTTTTATTCCCCTAACATCATTTCTTGCTGCGCTTAAATAAAAAGGGGTATGATAGGTTATTATTCTGTTGTAATATTATTCTGTTGTAATTCTGCTTTAAACTGATAACCTAGACGTTTCCCGGTAGGATATCCGCTTGCGCCTAAAATGGTTTGTTTTTGATGCAAGGTAATGTCCTTAACCGAAGCATAAGGAGGTAATTGTAAATCGGTATCTATGCAATCTAAAATGGCTAATTCTAAAATATGAGTTAACACCTCTTCGTTGATTTCGTATTCGCTAAACGCTTCGTATAAAAAACCTAATTGCCCTTCGCCTTCTACAATAAAACGTTTTTCTTTATTGACTAAAATGCGGGCTATCAAAGTTCCTTCATCGGCTAAACGATTATATTTAATCGAATCGGCCAAGAAATTGTGGATATAAATTACACCACAATAGCTTAAATTAGGATTTTTCTTAATATAACTAGATGAATAGATACGATGTCCTGCTTCGAAGTTAAAAACATTGCTATGCATAGATAGCAGCAGCATATCTCCAGAAAACTTAAGTTCTGCTTCAAATTGGTGCGTATCCTTGTAAGCTACTTCTACCGATGGATCTTTTTGCGTATAATCTTGGTGTAAACGCGAAGCTAACTTAGACAAGGCTTTTTTGGCAACAGCAAAAACATCCATCGTATTTCTGTAAATCTCCTGTTTTAAGGATGCCTTACTTTCTAATTTTTGTAGTATCTGCTGGTAATCGTTCGTTTCGTTTTCCATGCTTTTAAATCATTATTGAAGTAACTTCCCTCCTATCATTCTAACGTCAGATCCTGCTTCAATTTATATAAAGAGTTGAGATTAATAGGCCTTAGCGAATAACACACGCTGTTTTGAAGGTTTGCCTGTTAAGATACAAACACCATCTTCCAATTTATTGTTTAAAGGAATACATCTAATCGTAGCTTTGGTTTCATCTTTAATGCGCTTTTCTGTTTCTACAGTTCCATCCCAATGTGCAGCAATAAAACCTGTCTTGGTTTCTAAAAGTTCTTTAAATTCCTCGTAGCTGTTTGCCTCGGTAATATGTTCATCTCTAAATTTTAACGCTTTTTCAAACATACTAGTCTGAATGTTGCTTAACAGATCAGCAATGTACATTGCCAATCCTTTCTGAGAAACAGTATTTTTTTCTTTGGTATCTCTTCTGGCAATCTCAACCGTTTGGTTTTCCATATCGCGTGCACCTATGGCAATACGTACAGGAACACCTTTAAGCTCGTATTCAGCAAATTTAAATCCAGGGCGTTGGCTATCTCTATCATCATATTTTACAGATATACCCAAAGCTTTCAATTGAGGTATCAATTCATCTACAAAATTGGTGATTTTATC